>CAYTKU010000073.1:0-2508 GCA_964438795.1 uncultured Gammaproteobacteria bacterium | reverse complement strand
ATGGATCAAAAGACGATTGACTAGAAAAAAATAGATTCCTATGATATAGTCCCCTCATATGGCCTTTTCCCTATTTATTTCTCTCATCATTCTCCTCTTTTTTTGGCACAGCTGGCACCATTTCAAGCTGGGTGTTTTTTTGTTTTTCTTGCTTCTCCCCACCTATCTTATCCGTTTTCATATTGGCCCACTCCCATCGACCTTTCTCGAAGGTATGCTGCTCTCCCTCGTGGTTATCTGGATCTTGAAAAAGAAACAATATCTCAAAGTTCCGATACTTATCAAAAACTTTTTGACAGATCACAAACTTCTTTCTATTGGAATAGTTCTTTTTTTACTCGGTGCCACCATTTCAATTTTTACAGCGGTGGATACAAAAAAGGCTCTCGGTGAGTGGCGCGCTTTTTATATCGAACCTCTCATTTTATTTTTTGTACTCAGTTCTTACTTAAAAAGTTTTGAAGCGAAAAAAAGAAAAAAAATTATTGAACAATATATTCTTTTGCCTCTGGTCCTCTGTGGGCTCATCACGAGCGCCTTTGCTATTTTTCAACACTTCACAGGCTGGATGGTGCCGCATGCGTTCTGGGCCAATCGTGAGACCTATCGTGTCACAGCCTGGTATGGATTCCCCAATGCTGTTGGACTTTTTCTCGCTCCGATCATACCTCTGGCCCTCTATTTGATTGCGCAGACGTGGGAACGAACAAAAAAAATATTTGAGCCTACGGTGATCATCAGTATTCTCTTTCTCATTACTGGTTTTCTTGCGATTCTCTTTGCCAAAGGATCTGGGCCATTACTTGGAGTGCTCGCAGGTGTTGGAATCTTACTCCTCTCTTACAAAAAAACTCGTGTCCCTACTTTTCTCTTTGGAATAGTTGCTCTTACTGCCATATTTTTTCTTCCCACTGATCACGCAATCAAACAAGAACTCTTTGCCAAAAATTTTTCTGGGCAACTGCGCCGAGATATGTGGAACGAGACAGTGGAGCTGCTCAAAGAAAGACCGGTGCTCGGCGCAGGAATCGCTTCTTACGAAGAACGTATTGTCCCCTATCGACAAAATCTTCGCATTGAAGTATTTCATCATCCGCACAATATTTTCCTGACCATGTGGGTCAATACAGGTCTTCTTGGACTGATTGGTTTTGTTGTGGTGCTCATATGGTTTACCAAAGAAGCACTCAAAGATTTGAATGCAGAAACAAAATTTTTTCTGGGATCTTTTACTGTTATACTCGTCATGGGACTGGTGGATTCACCGTATATCAAAAATGATTTGGCAATACTCTTTTGGCTGTTTCCTACTCTTGTTCTCAGCGTGCTTTCTCAAAAGACAAAAAACTCCACCAGATAATGGCGGAGTTCTTTTTTTCGAGGCAGTGTTTAGTTCAGCAAATGAGAAAAACTCGTTCGAAGTTTGGCAATTTTTGGGTCAATCATAACCTGACAATAGGGTTGATCTGAATTGTTGTTATAATAATCCTTGTGATAGGATTCTGCTTCAAAAAAAGTATCCAGTGGCTGAATTTCTGTCACTATTTTATTTGTAAAAGTTTTTTCTTCTTCAAGCTTTTCTATAAATTTTTCAGCTTCTTGTTTTTGATGTTCAGTGGTATAAAAAATGGCTGACCGATACTGTGATCCAATATCATTGCCCTGTCTATTCAAAGTAGTGGGATCATGAAAAGCAAAAAATACAGACAACAAAGTCTCAAATGAAACAATCTCTGGTTGATAAACAACCTGAATAACCTCAGCATGACCAGTATTTCCACCTGATACAGCATAATAATTGGGATTTTTTGTATTTCCCCCAGCATATCCAGGCAGAACAGACGTCACCCCTTTGAGCCGTTGAAAGACTGCTTCCACACACCAAAAGCAACCAGACGCAAAGACAATTTTTTCTTCAGACATAGAGATAAAAAAGATATACAAACTTCAATTTATAGTATACTATATCAAAGATTTTAAACAAATTTTTATGATAGAAAAACTTTTTAGCATTCTTACTTCTGTGATCTCGGTTGGTGGGTATCCAGGCCTCATGCTGCTGACCTTTCTCGATAGTACCGTGCTGCCTCTGCCAAACGAAACCTTTATGCCATTTGTAGGTGCTTTGATTGCCGAGGGACGATTTACTTTTTTGAATGTACTGATTATCAGCACCGTTGGAGCCGTGCTTGGGTCACTCACTTCTTATGCGATTGGATATTATGGAACAGAGCCATTTGTACGAAAATTTGGCAAATACCTGCGGATCAAACAAGAAGATATTGAAAAAACGCACAAAGTATTTGAAAAATACGGTGACAGGATTATTTTGATCAGTCGATTTATTCCAGTGGTCCGGCAGTTTAGCTCTATCCCTGCAGGAGCAGCCAAGATGAATATCAAAAAGTTTGTAGTCTATACAGCCATTGGTTCGACACTCTGGAATAGTGCGATCCTTGCTCTCGGCTACACGGTAGGAATCAATTCAGAAAAATTTGAGACCTACTC
>CAYTKU010000072.1:0-2573 GCA_964438795.1 uncultured Gammaproteobacteria bacterium | reverse complement strand
CCAGATATGGTGAGTAAAAAGAAAAACTTTTGTTTGAATTGTTTTTTTATTTCACCCAAGTCTGCTTTAGCAATGTCACTATAGAGGAGGTAATATCCCGAAGACGAGAGCGAACGAAAGAGGGCATCAATACGCGAAGCAATCGAAAAAACAGCAAAATTGGCAAATCCAAACAGTGGTCCGATAATAAAATTCTGGAGTGTCCCTGCAGTCCCCTGCAAAATTTCTACGGGTATCAGTTTCTTCCCGTAGGGAATACTCTCATGATCAATCTCCCCTCTCTGGTATGACTCGCGGATACGGTAGAGATGCAAAGCATGTACAAATCCAAGAATACAAATCAAAGCAAAGCTGGCATACTGCACTGCCATGATGAGCAAAATATCTTTGGTCAAAAAGGCAACCAAAAGCGACAGTCCCTGCGATACCACCAGTGCGAGAGATTGCCAAAAGACAAACCACCCAAAACTATTTTTGGCAATAAAAATTTGAGGAAAGCTTACCTGTGGCAAATACCCAAATAACAAAAAGAGTCCTACGATAATACAAACCGTAGGCAAGTATGGCTTTCCTACAAAAAATAAAATCAAACTGGCAAAAAGACAACATACAAATAATACTATCATGAATTTCATCCGGTAGAGATAGACATGCCACATGGTGCCGTCTTTGCCATTTGTCAGTCCCCTCTTGGCTCCAAGCGTAGTATTGCCTACAGAAAAAAGAGACAGCCAAATAATGAGTGACGAAGAAAACTGCAAGATACCAAACTCAGCCTGAGGCAAAACCTGAGCGAGAAACGGTACAACCAAAAGTTGCACAAGAACTGTAAGAGCCTGAAAAAATGCAATCAGCATGCCATTTTTCCCATACCGTTTAAATATTGTTTTTGACAGTTCCCAGTGGGACATAATTATTTTTGTCTATCCAAGCGAAAGAAAATTTCCCAATAACCAACTTCACGCATTGGGTGTTCTTCAAATTCTTTCATACTCGTCACAACATAGCGACTACTGCCACGGTGAAACCCGATATCTACTTCATACCCAAACTGGCGCAGGTATTTGGCGATTTCCCATCCTCCACTGCCACGTTTTTTGAGCAATTCTGAGTGGACTTCAATGAAAAAATATTTTGGAGCACGACCACTCATGAGTGTTTTTTCTCCGCCTTTGAGAATTTCTGTTTCATACCCTTCGACATCCATGCGGATAAGGTCTACATCATGTTCAGGAGTTTCCATGAAGCTATCAATATTCATCATCTCGACATCAACGACTTCAAATTCTGTCAGATCATCTCGCTTTACAAAACTTGAGAGATTGGATCGAATATCGACATAAAATGGTGCGACGCCTTTTTCTGCACCAAAAGCTCCAGGAATCACTTCAATATTTTCATAACTATTGATCGCAATATTTCTTTTGAGCCACGCAATATTTTTTGGTGATGGTTCTACTGCATAGATTTTGCCATTTGGACCGACGAGTCGTGCTTCGAGCATAGCATAATAACCAATATTGGCCCCACACTCGAGTATTTTCATGCCTGGTTGCAAAATTCTTTTGATGGCTGCTGTACTATTTTTTTCATGAACGCCGTAGAGGGTGAGTTCACGAGAAATACCTGTATCGCGAAGATCCAAAAACATAAAACTGTCTTGTACCTGACGTACCACCTGCCCACCCTTTGAATGTTTGTAATGGTACTTGAGTGGAATATATTCACGTACAAAACGACGCACCGTGTGGTAGAATGCACTCCAACTTTTTTTTATAAAACTTACAAATCCTTCTTTACGAATGACTTTTTTGGCAGCATCAAAAAACTTTTTGTCGGTTTTGATAACCGCGTTATCCAGGGTGATTGGTGAATGATTGTTGTTTTCTTCCATATTGCTTGGATTAATTATTTTTTGAATTAAGGATTTCAATAAGTGAAAGTTCGAGTGTCTGGGAAAAATTTCCTTGCGAATAGATGACTGACTCTCTGTACGACTCCAAACTTTTTTCTATGATTTCTTTTTGACTTGCCTGCGTCAGTTCTTGTACCAATTTTTTTATTCCTTCAATACTGATATCTTGTATCACTCGTCCACAGCGCTCTGCTGGATCTATACCTGATTCAGGAGTGACAATCGGAATCATACCAGCACGCATACAGGTTGTAACCGACGTAGCAGCTCCTTCGGACGCTGAAGGAAATATGACATAGCTACATTTGCTCGTGAGATCATAAAACACTTGGCCACCAATAGTGATAAATCCGACAAAGTGAATGTTTTTGGATTTTTCGAGAGTGTCTTTGTAAAAGGCATTGAAATCTGTCTCGCTCTGTGGGGCGCAGATAAACAGTTCGTAATCTGGCAGATCAGCAAATGCTTCGATAACGAGATCAAGTCCTTTGACAATATTGCCATTGCCACCAAAGTAAAGAAATTTTTTGGGATCTTTTTGAGAGAGTCCTGCAAAAGGAAATTGTATGGCAGGTGCAGAAGAAGGAGGGAGCTTGTAAACCGGTTTTTTATGCTTGTCAAAGGTATGGAGTGCAAAATCACTGCCACAAGAGAGAAT
>CAYTKU010000071.1:0-2591 GCA_964438795.1 uncultured Gammaproteobacteria bacterium | reverse complement strand
AAATGATGAGCGGAATAATCCACCAGCCAATATTGATAAATCCATCAAAAGGAATATGAATGGTTTGCCAGTGTTCACCAAGCTTGAAATAGATCCACCAGGCAGTAATGGCGCCTGCTACAAATTGCATGAGAAGTCTCTCGTGGACATGCATACCTTTGCCCGGGTGAGAACCAAGCCAGAGAGATGTGCGTTTGAATATTGCCCAGGGCAGTGTCACGATAAGCCAGAGTCGAGTTGTGATACTTTTGTGAATTTTGATCAGGCGCAGGGTATGGCGGAGGTCTCGGTTGCGACGTTTTTGTCCATAAATATTGAGAATATCGTCGATGCCGCCGAGAAGCGCTGCGAGGAGCATCACAGATATTGGTACCCAGGTGAATTTGCGCTCCCAGTTGAACAGCATGGTGATGACAGCGACCGTGACAATCACGAGCAGCCCTCCCATGATAGGAGTGCCGGACTTGTCTTTGCGTCCATCCATCGTCAAAGTTGCATCGTATTCGTTGCTCCGGACAATTTTGTATTTGTAGAGGAGTTTGATCAGAAGTGGTGACCAGAGAAAAGCCACAAAACAAGAAAGCAGACCATAAAAAATGGCCTCCCGAAGAAGTGAGATTGATTCGGCTGAAATTGGCATATTTGAGGCAAGTATATCAGATACAGAGGGGGTTGACAAGGTAGAATCTTTTAGTATAGGATTTGTGCATCGCTCTTATCTCCTCAGAGGTTGGGGAGAGTGTCAAAGCGATAGGTGAGGGAGTATGCTTGAGCTACTGCTCAAAAGCTTCGACGAATTTGAAATCTATATACCTGTCGCTAACAAGTTGAACAACAAAGGGTTTCATTTTTTGGGAGACGTCGCATTCCGAACGGAAGAGGAATTGCTAGCAATTCCTGGCTGGGGCCAAAACACGGTCCGAGAGATCAAAAAAATCATGCGGAACCAAGGGTGATACCGTTCGGTTTTGAGTGCGTAAAAGGTGGTAAATGGATGTAGAATAAGGCAAGATATGGACATTTAACTAGTTAAATGTCTTTTTTTATGCCTAAAAAAAGGAATTGCAGGTGTGGATTGTGTGGAAGTTTTGAGACCCAAAAGCGAGGAAGTCAGAAAGGTAAAAAAAGATATTTTTGTAAGAAGTGCAAAAAGAGTTTTTCTGTGGATCATACAAAAAAAGATAATGTGTTTTGGGTACCCCACATTGACGGAATACCTTTTCGTAAATTAGCAGATGAACATGGAATGTCTCATGCGCAAATGTATGAACGGGTAAAACAAGAGATGAATAACTTACCAGATAACAATTGGATCACAATGAAGTATTGCAACCGGTTTAGTGGTATACTCGTAGTAGATGGAAAATATGTGAAAGTAAAAGGATACAAACAAAAAATACCGTTTATCTACGGTATTGACTATCTGACACACGACATGGTCGTGTGTCTACTCGCCCCTTCGGAAAACGAAGAGGCTTTTTTAAAACTCTTTCGTATCTTAAAAACATTCAACTATTCACTTCAAGTGGTTGTCTGTGATGACAGATCTTCTCTCTATCCAGCATTAAAATACCACTATCCCAACGCAAAGGTGCAATTGTGTCAAAACCATTATGTAGAAAATATTCGTAACCTTCTACACATTCGTACAGACACAACTCACCAACATTTTTTCAACTCACTGAGCAAACATATTTTTGAGAACCACATTGATGAAGAGCATCTGACAGATGCTCTTCAATATGTGTTTCAAAAACATGCACAAAAAAGTATTGTACGAAGGAATATTCTCGAAGATGTTTACAAACGAAGAATTGAACTCTTTCAATACAAAACTATTTTACATTGTCCCAAAGATACAAACCTCATTGAACTGTTTAACTCTCACCTAAACAGCAGAATTAAGTCAACCAAAGGCTTCCAATCCTTCGAGTCTGCCTACCGTTGGCTCAATGCCTATACCCTCCGGCGAAGAACTCTCAAATTCACTGATTGCGAAAAACCTTTTAAACATTTGAACGGAAAAATCTCCCTTCAAATGACACTAAAAAAACAGACTAATCTGTCTGTTCTCCTCTCTAATTCCGCACTCAAAACCGAACGGTAACGCTTTTGTTGGGGATAAAAAAGAAGCCCGTTTAAGGCTTCTTTAAGAAATATTATCTTTTATCAAACAATCAGTCGTCTCACTTCCAGTATCTCTGCCTCTCGTGCACGCAAGAATGTTTCATTTTTTTCTCCCTCTGCATCTTCTTCAATCCAGATTTGTTCGAGAAGTGATTTTGTAGGATCTGTTATTTCAATGGTTCCAAATTTTATTCCATGATTATATTTTCCATCTGTTGACCATTGAAAAGAATGGCAATATTCAATGAATTTGGTTTGGCTATTTTCGACTTCCACTTTATAGACGAGCAGAATATGATTGAGGTTGTGTTCTTTGCCAGAATTCAAAATAATAACAAAGTCGCCGGGAAGAATATCAGTGAGAGCAATCTGGTGTGAATTTTTGTCATGTGCCAATGTTTTGACATCGATGTTTTCTATGGCACGCAGTTTGACGATCAATTTTCGAAGCAAACTTTTGGCAT
>CAYTKU010000070.1:0-2619 GCA_964438795.1 uncultured Gammaproteobacteria bacterium | reverse complement strand
CCCTTGCCTCGCTCGACAATCGCCCCAGCGTGTCCAATATTCATTCCTTCTGGAAGGCTATTTGCAAATTTTCCACCAATATATATGGCGAGTGGTTTGGTATATTCTTTGTTCTTGATCAAATCAACAATTTCAAATTCATAACTTCCACCATGTTCTCCAAAGATTACCACGGCTTTGGTTTGTTCATCTTTTTCAAAGAGTCGCAAAAGATCTGCATAGGTCGTACCCATCAGCAAATCTCCTCCCACATGCACAGCACTACTTTGTCCCAGTCCTGCCTTTCGTACTTGCCAAGACACTTCATTGGTCATACCCCCTGAGCGAGAAATAATCCCGATGGATCCTGGCTGAAAAATTTGATCAGCCAATTCTTTTGGACCACCAACGACTCCCACTCTCCCTACTCCGGGCGTAATAAATCCAAGAGAGCTCGGTCCAATCAAATGAATTCCTTTTTCTTTGGCCGCAGCGAGACAATACGCCGTATCTTGAATCGGAATTCTTTCAATAATTGTATTAATAAAAGGAATATCGTTATCAATTGCATCCAAAATCGCTTCTTTGGCAGCAAATGGCGGAACATAGATAGTCGTGATATCAATCTTTCCGAGTGCATCTTTTGCTTCGGCAATGGTATTGAAAACAGGCTTGCCTTCTACCACTTCGCCGCCTTTGCCTGGACGAACACCTCCGACAACATTGGTTCCATACGAGATCATCGACTGAGCTGCTTTTTGACCTTCTTTGCCCGTAATACCTTGTATCAAAACTTTTGTATCTTTGTGAATCAAAATACCCATACAGATGATAATAAAATACGATTAAAAAGAATTTCTATATTTTCTGTGTACTTTCAGACCTGCTGACTTAAAAACTTCTATCAAAAACTCTTCTGAAGATGCACTACTTTTATCTGAAAAGGACTGATACTCCGTATTCCAATGATCTGATTTATATAACTTTATCGACCAATCAAATCGATATAGTTTTTTTCGTAACATTGAACTAACATCTCCATTTAAAAGATGAATTTCAAATACATGAACTTTGTGCCCGTCAGATCTATGTTTTAAAAAAGCCTCAAAACTATGAATCCGAACAAAATCAATATTTAAAAAATTCACAGTCAGAGTCTTGTGTCCTTGTTTTTTTGGTTGAAAAACCAAAGCATTTTCTTGTATATACAATGTATAACTCGGAGCCAACAAATTACGCAACATCCAACCAAAAAATGCAATAACCAACAAAAAAAATCCCAAAAAACCTACCGCATCAGAAATGGCGGTAATGATTAAAACATCCTGTTTATTTGATAAAAATATATCTGCAACTACAAAAATACAACCAATCAGTGCCGTCAACTGTAACAAGGCTAAAGAGTAATTTCTGGTTACATCCAATTTGATGATTTTTGTTGTATTCATATCTCATTTTCTATCATTTTTGCCAGTTCTTTGGCAGACTCACTCATACTCATCTCCTTGCCAAATAATTTCATATTCAAATTATTTCGTGTAGCACATTCTTGCATCAATGCCATGCCTTCTTTTTCGTATGGTCCAGCACGACGAATGACAATCGGATAGGTAGGCTTTACTTCATCAAGCGCATCGACGATTCCATGAAGCGTTTCTTCAATATTCGTAAAGTTGGCTACTCCCCCCGCAATCCACAGACCTCGCAGTCCTGGTTTGGACAGAACAATTTTGGCGAGTGCTTGTACTTTTTCGCGAGGAGGATTGCCAGAATATTCTGTATAGTTGGCAGGTTTGAGTCCCTGCTGAATGAGCACATCCATATTGGCAATACTGGCTCCGCCACCGGAAAAAAGAATCGCAATATCTCCATCCATTTCAATATATTTTCCAGCTGTACCACGATAATACTCCTCTCCCTTATCTATTTCTTGCACCTCTATTTCTCGAGTGGTTGGCAAGCGTCCGAGCATACTGCGAGCCTCCAAACTCTCCCAATCTTTGTGGCGAAAAAATGCATCATCATCGAGTGCAATTTTGGCGTCAGCTGCGATCCATTCACCTTGCGCCGTTTTGACGAGTGGATTTATTTCCACTACACGACAATCTTCTTTTAAAAATACTTGCCAAAGTTCTTTTGCAAATGGGATATCAGATTCAAGCGTTTCTTGTCGAATATCCAGAGGTAGTTTTTGAATTTTCTCTTCCGCTACTTCTTCAATATCCATGCCCCCTTGGGTACTATAAATCAAAACAGGCTGTTTGCTATTCGTATCATAGGTAATAGAAAGGTAGTGTTCCTGCGCAATAGACAATTTTTCTTCTATACGCACAGCCGTAACATATTGCCCTCGAATTTGCATCGCAAAAATTTCCTCGCAGGTTTTTTTTACATCATCAGCATTTGAGGCAAATTTGATTCCGCCGCCTTTGCCACGTTTTCCTGAGAGTACCTGTGCTTTGACGACAACATCTTTTACGCCAAGAGAATTATACGCATCAGTAAAATCTTGTCCTGGTTCCACTGAGTCACCACGAAGTGAGCTTGTCGAAGGACGCCGAATAACTACACCTCGTGGTATTTTTAATCCATATTTTTCAAAAATATTTTTTCCTTCAAATTCGTAGAGGTTCATACAAA
>CAYTKU010000069.1:0-2779 GCA_964438795.1 uncultured Gammaproteobacteria bacterium | reverse complement strand
GCAGAGTCTCTTTCAAAATTTCCGGAAAAACGCTCAAAGAAGTAGAAGAAATCGTCAAAGCAGAAATAAAAAAGAACATGTAAAAATATTCTTTTTTTATTTCTTTTTTCAAAAGTTTATCAAATTAATGGACGCCCAGTCATTTCAGGTGGCTGATCTATTCCCAAAATAGAAAGCACCGTAGGAGCAACATCTGCGAGCATTCCAACCGGCGGCATAAGACTCAAATCTCCATCAATTGGATCACCAGCAGGACCAGCCTCGCCTCGATATTTTTCTCCAACAATAACAAATGGTACTGGATTGGTACTATGCTCTTTGTCCATATCACCTGTTTGTAGATTTTTTACCTCTTCTGCATTTCCATGATCAGCAGTGATCAAAAGCACTCCTCCACTCGCAAGCGTATATTCAGCCAAGGTACCAAGAGCCCTATCAACAGCTTCAATCCCATTTATCGTTGCATCAAAATTTCCAGTATGCGCAACCATATCAGGATTGGCAAAATTTAAAAAAATAACATCATAGGCTTCACTTTGAATCGCCTTCACCGTTTCTTTAACAATCTCATCAGCTGACATTTCAGGTGCCTGATCATATGAAGCAACTTTTGGAGAAGGAATAATTTTTCGATCTTCTCCCACAAAAGGATCTTCCAAAGTTCCATTCAAAAAAAATGTAATATGTGCATATTTTTCTGTTTCAGCAATATGAAATTGTCTGAGCCCTGCTTTGCTAATGACTTGAGCAAGGCAATTATTGACTACCTGTGGAGGAAAAGCAACCGTCACAGGAAGCTCTTTTTCATATTCAGCCATCGTTACAAAAAACAAATCTTTAAGATACACACGCTCAAATTTTGTAAATCCTGGATTGACAAAAGCCTGTGTCAGCTGACGAGAACGATCTGGACGAAAATTAAAAAATATCACAGAATCACCATTTTGAATTTTTGCCACAGGAGACTGAGGACTGCCAATTACCGTCGGAATAAACTCTTCGTCATATATTTTTTTTGCATACGAATCTTGAATTGCACTTATCGCATCAGCAGCATACACATCAGCACGACCATCCGTCATAGCAATATATGATTTTTGAATACGCTCCCAACGATTGTCTCGATCCATTGAATAAAACCTTCCAGACAGAGTCGCAATTTTTCCAATACCCAATTCTTTTATTTTTGCTTCAAGCAATCCAATAAAATCAATCGCACTATTAAAAAGAGCATCACGGCCATCAAGAATAGCATGAATAAAAACATTTTTAAATTTATGTTGTTTGGCACATTCCAAAAGAGCAAATAGATGATCGAGCGATCCATGAACATTTCCAGAACTCACCAGACCGAGCAAATGCACTGCTTTTTTATTTTTTTGAGCATTTTCAATTGCCTCAACAAAAGCACTATTTTCAAAAAAACTCCCATTTTGAATACTCTGATTGATCAGAGGGAATGTTTGATAATAAACACGCCCAGCACCAATATTGAGGTGTCCAACTTCTGAATTTCCCATTTCCCCAAAAGAAAGCCCCACCTCACTCCCTGATGCAAACAAAGTCATTACAGGATATTCTCGCACAAACCCTTTCCAATGTGGAATATTGGCATGAGCAATCGCGTTTCCTGCATTTTCAGGAGCCACGCCAAATCCATCAAGAATAGCAAGGACAAGCGGTTTTGGTACAGACATAGATAAAAAAATTAAATCAAACTTTTTCCTGTCATTTCTTTTGGTTTTTTGATATCCAAAAGTTTTAAAATGGTTGGAGCAACATCGGCAAGTTTTCCTTTTTTTGTAATTTTTTGCTTTATCATTTCAGTATTTATCACAATAAACGGAACTGGACTCGTGGTATGTTCTGTCAAAATTCCACCTGTTTCCTCATCAATCATTTGTTCAGCATTTCCATGATCCGCAGTAACCACTACGGTTCCATTGCGGCGAAGTGTAGCCTCAACGATTCTTTTGACCGCTCTATCGACTGATTTTACCGCTTCTTTGGCAGCATCAAAGTCTCCAGTATGCCCAACCATATCACTATTGGGAAAATTTATACAAAAAAAATCAAACTTTTGAGTGGCTAAATATTTAAAAATTTTCTTTGTAACTTTTTTGATACTCATTTCTGGTTTTTTTGCATACGAATATTCATTTGTAGACGAAACAACTTCTCGAGTTTCCCCATTTATTGCACCAGAAAATCCACCATTCAAAAAATAAGTTACATGTGCATATTTTTCTGTTTCAGACAAAAAAATTTGTTTTCTTTTCTCTCCAATGGCCTTGGCCAAACAATTTTGAATATCAGGACTTGGAAAAGCCGTATGAATATCTGGTAAATCTGGGCCAAAATCTGTAAGTGCAACAAAGCATATATCCTCCAAAACTTTTTTACGAAAAAAACTTTGAGGATTCTCTTTTTCAAAATCTTTTTGCACCATTACTTTTGCAATTTGACGAGCCCGATCACTTCTACAATTAAAAAATATAACCGCATCACCATTTTCAATTCGAACAACTGGTTTTTTATTTTCCGTAATAAGAGTTGGTGCAATATATTCATCCGTTTCATTTCGATTGTACCCATGTTCAACCGCTGACTCTGCGCTTGGGCAGGCATACTCACTTGAACCAAGAGTCATGGCATTATACGCTTTTTCGGTACGATCCCAATTTTTGGCCCGGTCCATAGCATAAAATCTTCCCATAATCGTAGCAATTTTTTCATTGCCATTCATGTGCGGACGAAGTTTTTGGAGGTACTCGAGAGC
>CAYTKU010000068.1:0-2847 GCA_964438795.1 uncultured Gammaproteobacteria bacterium | reverse complement strand
GTAAAGGGAAATACAAAACTCAGTGACTTGGTCAAATACTTATTGAGCAGAGGTTTGTCACCGACCTTCATACCAAGACCAACCGATACTCCCCCGAGTTCAAAAGCACCACGATTCACTGATTCGGCAATACCCATTCCTCCTCCAGTTACCGTCGTATATCCATATTCTCCCAGATGTTGACCAAGATCATAGGCATCATCGTGGTATTTTTCTTTTGCGTCAGGATTTTTTGTACCAAGCACGGTTACCGCATCTTTTATTTGATTGAGAAAATCAAATCCTTCGACGAGCTCTGCCATAATACGAAAAATTTTCCAATCAATATTGGTACCACAGCGAAAATTTTCTGGCGACATTTCACAAATTGAAGGCCCGCCTTTGATATGAGCAATATTTTGGTAGACTTCCTCTGCTGTGTCTACTACTTTCCACATATCTATTACCTCAGCTTTTATAGAACCCAGTGGCAAAACAGCTGTTCTCAAAAATACCAAAAGTGGTTCCCAGAATTCTTTTCCCACCAGTACAATCGGAACTTTTTGCATGAGTCCCTGCTGCATCAGATCTACAATTTCAAAGAGTTCGTCCAGTGTTCCAAATCCCCCCGGAAAAATGACAAAAGCAGAAGCAGGCGATGTCAACATCACCTTACGAGTAAAAAAATAATTGAATGAAGTAGAATGGTGAACATACGGATTGAGCACCTGTTCAAAGGGAAGCTGAATATTGACGCCATATGATTGCCCACCGGCTTCAAAAATTCCTTTGTTGGCAGCCTCCATAATACCAGGGCCCCCGCCAGTCAAAAGAGCAAGATTATTTTTTCCCAAAATGGTTCCAAGTTCTTCCGCTATTTTATAATATGGATTTTCTTTTTTGAGTCGCGCAGAACCGAGAATTGTCACCTCTGTTTCGATTTTTGCCAAAAATTCAAACCCTTCTACAAACTCAGACATGATACGAAAAATACGCCAGGACTCACGATAGTCGACTTCTTTTTCAGCATAATTAAAAACTTTACTCGCTTGTTCGTGCATTTTTTTGATATGTTCTTTGCGCATAGGCCAAGCAAAAGTAATAATTAAATTTTTTCCATCCAGTATCCAATATTCAATACTTTTTCTTCTTGAAGACGAGGGCCCATGATCTGAAGACCTATCGGAAGGCCAGATTTTGTTTTTCCAGCATTGACTGAGAGTCCTGGAATACCAGCAACAGCGGCAGGACCAACAAACACATCAGCGAGATACATCGAAAGTGGGTCACTCGCCTTTTCTCCAATACCAAAAGCTGGATAGGGTGACGTCGGTGTGAGTAGCACGTCTACGTTTTGAAACACATTTTCAAAGTCCTGAATAATCAGTGTCCGGACCTTCTGCGCTTTGCGGTAATATGCATCATAGTATCCAGCAGACAATGCATATGTTCCGATCATAATGCGACGTTTGACTTCTTCTGGAAATCCCTGCCCACGAGACTTGGCATAGACATCAAAGAGGTCTTTCCCATCTTCTCTCATTCCATAGCGAATACCATCGAGGCGTCCCAGATTGGAACTATCTTCACTCGGGACAATAATATAATACACCGGAATCGCATATTTGGTATGAGGGAGACTGACATCCACAAACTCTATACCATATTCATTGCGAAAAGCTTCCATTTTGTTCCAGACAATATCTTTGGTTTCAGTATCCATTCCTTCGAGCTCAAAATATTCTTTAGGAATTCCAACTTTGAGCCCTTTGATCGAATTTTTGAGAGTCTGTGTGTATCGAGGAACTGGGTTTGGAACGGTTGTTGCATCTTTTGGATCGCTTCCTGCCATGATTTCCATCAAAAGCGCAATATCTTCCACAGATTTTGCCATTGGCCCAACCGTATCAAGAGAACTGGCCATCGGCATGATACCGCTGCGTGAATTTCTTCCATAGCTTGGTCGAAATCCAGCGATACCACAGAGAGCTGCCGGGTAGCGAATCGATCCGCCAGTATCTTCGGCAATAGAAAAAATGCACTGATTATCCGCCACAGCAGCCGCAGATCCACCACTACTTCCACCAGCAACTTTCGTTTCATCATGAGGGTTTCGCACAGGTCCATACATGGAGTTTTCATTACTCGCTCCATGACCAAAAGCATCACAGTTATTCTTTCCTACGAGGACGGCTCCTTGATTGCGAATTTTTTGGATGACGGTTGCATCAAAAGGTGGAATATAATTATCCAAAATTTTGGCACTCGCAGTCGAGCGAACATCTTTGGTACAAATAGCATCTTTGACAGAAAAAGGAATTCCCGTCAGGGCTTGTATATCCCCTTTTGCAATTTGATCATCTGCTTTTTTTGCTTCTTGCAATGCCAATTGTTCTGTCACAGTTATAAAGGCATTGATCGCAGGATTTCTGGCTTCAATTCGATCCAAACAACTCTGTGTCAATTCGAGAGCAGAAAAATCACCAGCTTGAAGTCCTTGGTGTGCTTGGGTTATGGTAAGTTCATTGAGGTTCATATCTATTCTTCTTGAGCTTTGAATACAGCCTTTACCTTGAGCAAACGCCCCTGTGTTTGAGGAAAAGAAGCAATGAGTTTTTCACGGGTTTCATTATCACAGGGTACGGCAACATCTTCACGAATAACATCGAGAAGTCCAGTCACCTGAGAAGTCTCTGGGACGTCATCTGTATTGACCTCTGAGAGCTGATCAATATACTCAAAAATAACCGACAGTTGGCCAGCATAGCGTTCTTTTTCTTCAGCGGTGAGTTCTAGCCGAGCGAGATTGGCGAGATACTCAATGGTCTCTGTATCAAGTTTCATAATGGACGTATTGTACTGTATTTT
>CAYTKU010000067.1:0-2925 GCA_964438795.1 uncultured Gammaproteobacteria bacterium | reverse complement strand
AGTTACAATTGGTTTGAACGGTGGTATTCACTCTGGAGTGCCAAATATGCAGTCAAAAATTTGTGGAAGGTAATAGCACCGAGTCAGTTTACCAAAGACGAACTGTTTTCATTGACTCAAAAAAACCAAAATATTGAAGTGGTGTATCACGGATATGATGAGAGATATAATATCAGAAAAGATCAAAAAGAAATAGAAAATATTTTGCACAAATACAAGATTGAAAAACCATTTTTGCTTTCTCTCGGTAGAATAGAAGAAAAAAAGAATACGGTCAGAACAATTGAAGCGTTCAATGCTCTGAAACCTGAGTATCCTGAACTGAAGCTCGTTTTGGTGGGCAAACCTGGCTATGGCTATGAAAAAGTTGAACGGGCGATTGCCGAGAGTCCATACAAAAAAGATATTCTTCGCCCTGGCTATGTGGAGCAGGTAGATATTGCGAGTATCATGCAAGCAACCGAAGTTTTTGTTTTCCCAAGTTTGTATGAAGGGTTTGGTATTCCGATCCTCGAGGCATTTGCATCTCGGACACCAGTGGTAACTTCAAAAAATAATAGCTGTGAAGAAATAAGTGGGGGAGCGGCCAGAGAAGTGGATCCGCTCAGTTCTGTCGACATCCAGCAGGCGATTGATCAAATCTTGCAGGACAAATCCTTACAGCAAAACTGTATCGATGCTGGCCAAAAACGCGTACAAGATTTTTCTTGGCAAAAATGTGCTGCCTCTACTCTCAAAGTCCTTACTTCAAACCAAACATAATACCGTATGGAAACACTCCTCGGACATCAAAAAATACAACAATATTTTCAAAAAATGTTTGATCTTGGCACGCTTCACCATGCGTATGTTTTTTCTGGCCCAGAGCATAGTGGCAAAAAAACACTGGCCGAACATATTGCCGCATATATTTTGGGTACCACGAGAGCCAAGCTGGGCATACATCCGGATTTTTTGCTGGTAGAGAGAAAGGACGAAGACGGGAATCTCAAAAAAGATATTACCGTGGAGCACATAGCGCTCGTTACGAGCAAAGTCATGATGACTCCCATCTCTGCCAAGTATAATGTGATCATCATAGAAGATGCAGAGCGGATGAATCTTTTTGCTGCCAACGCTCTGCTCAAGACGCTCGAAGAACCTGCTACGCCAACCATATTTTTTCTGTTGACCCACAATATTGAACAGGTTTTGCCAACCATCAGATCGCGTGTGCATAGTATTGAACTCCCACGGATTCCACTGCCTGTTTTGGAAGCAGAATATATCCAGCATTTTCCTGACCACAAACAGCTTGCGGAAATGCTCCCTTTTTCTTGCGGACTTCCTGGCCTTTTGAGAGAGTGGCAACAAACTCCAGAGCTCTTTGAAGAATACAAAGCTGAAATGAATCGTTTTTTTTCTCTCTTTTCAAGACCGTTATTTGAAAAAATTGCTATTGTCGAGCCGCTCTTTGGTGACAAAAAAGCACATATCGAAGGACGAAAAGATGTCGTGCGAGTGTTGCATATTTGGCAAGAAGGGGTGCAGGCAATTTTGTCAGGTTCGCATCTCTCTCCACTGCATTCTCCACAGCTTGGCTCTAGTATTGTCGTGCCAATCTATGATACTATAGTGGAAGCAATTTCTGGTCTTGATAAAAATATTCATCCCAGACTTTTGGTAGAAAATATACTTCTCACCATACCATAACAATTTTAAATTCTTTACCTAACGTACTCTATGAAGAAAAACATTTCCGTTCTTCTCTCGGTCGTGGCAGGCGTACTCCTGCTTGGAGCTGGATGTTCACCATTTGGTGGAAACTCTGAACCAACCACCACAGGGCCAGCAGGTATGTTTGTCTCGAGTGACAAAGCAGAAACCTGGAAACAAATTTCTATTTTGCCACAACCAGGAGAACCAAAGAGTCTCTCCAGTGTGAGTGTGTACAAACTCGAAATTGACCCACACGATAGCAATACACTCTATTGGGGTTCTCGCGGAAATGGACTTTTTTATAGTTATGATCTTGGAAAAACCTGGCAGCTTTCTCCAAGTCCTCTCAATACTGGGTTTATTTATAGTATTGCTGTGAACCCACGAGACAAATGTGTTGTGTATGCCAGCAATGGTCCACGTATCCTTCAAAGTACTGACTGTACACGAACTTGGAGTGAAGTATACCGCGAACCAGCCAAAGACCGCATCAATTCTCTCGTAACTGATACCTTTTCACCAAGCCGTTTGTATGCACTCAAGAGTCGAGGAGATGTTCTCGTGAGTAATGATACGGGTATTAGTTGGCAGCTCGTCAAACGCCTCGGTACCAATGCTGTGTCTCTCTATCTTGACCCATACCAGGAAAATGTGATATATGTAGCCACAGAGAAAAAAGGGCTCTATCGCAGTGATGATGGGGGAAAGACGTGGATTTCTACGGAAAAATCTCTCAAAACATTTCCTGGTGCCACAGAATTTCGCCGCTTTGTGATGAGTCCTACCAAACAAGGCGTTGTTTATTGGATTTCTACCTACGGAATCCTCGTATCAGCAGATCGAGGAAACACCTGGACACCATTCAATACCCTCAATTCTCCAGGCAGTATCAAGATCTATGGTTTTGCCATCAATCCACAAAATGACCTCGAAATGTACTATACAGGAACCATTGAAAATCGCTCAGTTTTGTATAAAACAATCGATGGTGGCGTGACTTGGATCACCAAAAAACTGCCAAGTGATCAGGTTCCAACCGCACTAGTGATTCATCCGGAAAAAGACGATATGTTGTTTCTCGGATTCACTGTCCCACCCAAACAATAAAAAGAAACGATATATTTAGTGCACTGCATCTAAAATCTATCATTTCTTATACTTAAATAATGTTTATATGCACCATATTCTGGAAATGTACCGAGGAGAATTCTCAGCTGTTGTAGAACA
>CAYTKU010000066.1:0-2960 GCA_964438795.1 uncultured Gammaproteobacteria bacterium | reverse complement strand
GGAAGGTTCGCATAGTGGCCGAGTGCGCCGCCTTGGAAAGGCGGTATACCCGAAAGGGTATCGAGAGTTCGAATCTCTCACCTTCCGCAGAAGTGACACTATCAGTGTCACGTAAGAGATGAGAACGCCGGACTGAGCGAACACGCGAAGGAGGCGGTGGCCAGACCGAGGAGGCCGCAGCCGACGAGAGTCGAGGCCGAATCTCTCACCTTCCGCAAATATAAAATCCCTCTGTGGGGATTTTTTTATTGCAACCAAAAGCTAACTCTGTTATGATATAAAATATATGTAATTGTTTCTGTATGTCACCCACTTATATTCTCAATACTCATGATTTTGTATTGACAGAAGATTCGCTTCCTCAGGGCAAAAATTATATCCTCAAAATCAAAGACATGCCGACTGAGGACAAGCCTCGAGAAAAGCTCCTCAAATATGGGGCTTCAAGCCTGTCTCTGGCAGAGCTTATTGCTGTCATTTTTAATACAGGAAGCAAAAAAGAAGACGTGATGTCTATGGCTTCGAGGGTGATGAAAGAATATGGAGAAAAATCCCTTATGAGCCAAATGAGTGCAGATAAACTGGCAAAAGATTTGGATATTCCTCTGGTCAAAGCATTGCAGCTCGTCGCGTGTTCAGAAATTGGTCAACGTTTTTATAAAAAAAATAGCACTGGTCCAGCCGTCATCCGTACAGGAAAAGATGTCTATACCTATTTGCGTGAAATGGAAAATCTTCCCAAAGAGCACTTGCGCGGGATCTATCTCAATTCACACTACCGAGTGATTCATGATGAAGTGATTTCTATCGGTACCATCAATGCCAATCTTATTCACCCTCGCGAAGTCTTCAAACCTGCGATTGAATACAATGCCGTTGCCCTTATTTTGGCCCACAATCATCCTTCAGGAGTCACCAAACCAAGTCAGGCAGACATTGATATTACTCGTCAGCTTATTTCGGTAGGAAAAATTATGGGAATAAGTCTCATTGACCATATTATTATTGGAAAAGGAAAATTTGCAAGTATTGATGTAGAATATACATAAAATTTTTTATTCTTATCACTGGTCAGTATGAAAACCTATACTTTGGATATCAAAACGAGTGTGGTTACAGAAACACCGACTTTATTTTCGTATGGAATACTCCATGATGCTCCTGTACGAAAAAATAACAAAGAAAAACTCAAAAAAGAATTTGATGATCTGCACTTATTGTTTTTGAGTAGAACCATACGACTTGCACAAGAGGCGACGTTGACTCCACAGGATCAAATCAAACTTACGTCTTTGTTTCAAGAACTCATTAAAATCAAGCTTCTTTTGCAGGAAGATGATTAAAGTCTCTTTAGAATCTAAAAAAATCATGAATATTTTGTATGAAAAAAACCTTTTTTCTTGCACTTTTGTTTATCACTGGATGTGGAACTACAAATTCTTCGGTTGTCAGAGATGTTTATTATAGTGCGGATGAACCCCCGAGGGTGACAGAAGCACCCATTATTCCACCTGTTATTTCAGATAAAATCATTGAACCAACTCCTATGAATAGTACAAACACCACTACCACACCTTCAGAACAAAAAATATATATTGCCACCCTTCATACCAGTGAAGGAGATATTGAAATTACGCTCAATTCTGACGAGACTCCGAATACGGTCAACAATTTTGTTACCCTTGCAAACAAAAATTTTTATGATAACACGATTTTTCATCGTGTGATCAAAGGGTTTATGATTCAAGGCGGGGATCCTGATGGCGATGGAACTGGTGGTCCTGGATACACCTTTGATGATGAGCCATTTACGGGAAAATATGTTCGCGGTAGCGTTGCCATGGCCAATCGTGGACCAAATACCAATGGAAGTCAGTTTTTTATTCTTCATGCCGACTATCCACTTCCGCCCAATTATACGATTTTTGGAAAAGTCACCAAGGGAATGGAAGTTGTAGATACAATCGCCACAGCTGCGGTAAAATCAAATGGACGAGAAACTTCAGTGCCGGTAAATCCAGTAAAAGTAGAGACAATTTATATTACAGAAAAATAATTTTTTTGGTATGAATACTTTCATAGAACAGTTTAACTTTCTTCTCGGAATTGCTACGATCATTGGGCAGGGGATACTCTTCGTGCTTATTATTCTTTTCTTTCTCAAAAAGAAAAACAAAATTACGGCTTTTGTCCAAAAATATATTTTCGAGTTACTTTTGCTTGTATCGGGAGCTGGTACTTTTTTGAGTTTATTTTATTCTGAGGTTCTCGGAGAATTGCCATGTGATCTGTGTTGGTATCAGAGAATTTTTCTCTATCCACAGGTGATCATCCTCGCTATGGCAAAATGGAAAAAAGACAAATCGGTTTTGAACTATAGTTTGGCACTTTCTGTTGTAGGATTTCTTATTGCACTCTATCATTATTATATTCAGTGGGGCGGGATTGCTTTGATTCCTTGTTCAGGTGATGCCCTATCGTCACCATGTGCCCAAAAAACCATACTTGAGTTTGGGTACATTACCATACCATTTATGTCACTTGTTTCTTTTAGCATGATGATCGTTTTGAATTTACTTGCCAAAAAACAAAAATAGCTTTATGAAAAAGAAATTTTGGATTGTCTTTGCTTTGATTGATATTTTTCTTATTATTGGTGGAATTTTTTGGTTTTTGGATCGCCGTGATAATGATCACAAGGATGAAGTCCATTATCATGCGGGATTTCAGGTCTATGTAGATGATGTAAAACAAGATTTTTCAGATTTCAAATACATGAAAATCGAACCATGTGGAACTGATCATAGTGAAGGGGATGAACAACTGGAAAAAGCCCATCTGCACGACAATATTGGAGACGTGGTTCATGTGCATCGTGACGGTGCGAAATGGTCAGATCTATTTCAAAATATTGGCGTTACAATAGATAGTCCTGTGCAAGGCTATCTCAATGGACAGCT
>CAYTKU010000065.1:0-3003 GCA_964438795.1 uncultured Gammaproteobacteria bacterium | reverse complement strand
CCACCATTAGATTCCAAAAGGCGTTCTTTACTCTCAGCCAGAGCTTGTCTTTTCCGTTCTGCTTGAAGCCCTTCCATCACATCAGCTTCAGCTCCCTTGTCTCTGGTCTTTTGCTCTAGATTAGCAAACTCACCTGTCTTCAAAAGATCTTCTCGTGTTTTTGCAAATTTATTTCTTTTTCCCTCGGCAGAAAGTTCTTCTGAAAGTTGTAAACGAAGTGTTTGTCGAAGTTGAGTTTCTCCAGCTTTTGTCTTACTGGTAGAGACTCGTTCATCCCATTCTTTGAATGATTCTTCAGCAGCTTGTTCCCATTTTTTAGCAATTTTTTCTTTGCGTGCACCAGAATTAAGCAAAAGCATACTTGCAAGCATATTTCCCTTAACACCAAATTTTTCTTCAAGTTTTTGACGAGCATCATCTCGTTTTATATTGATACGATTTCCCGCAAATTGAGCAAGAGATTTGATAGTACGTCCTTTTCTTCTCAAAGAATCACCACCTATTACAGGAGCTTTGTTCAAAGCAAACATAGCCGTCGAACCAACAGCCCCTTTTCCTTTATCGAGAGCATAGCTTCCAAGTCTCACACCTGTAGCAATAGTGAGGACATTTTTGGCAAAGCCAACGCCCCTCTGGATATAGTCGCCACCTTTGACACCGAGCTTTTGAACACGTTCGAGACCGATGAGCAAAAACCCAATCGCCACAGCAAAGTTTGCAAAATTGAGCCATGTGGTAGCTGCAGAATTACTGACCTTTCCACCACCCTGAGCAGCCACAGCATCTGCATCAGCTCCGACAGAATCAAGACTATACCCAACGAGCGAATTGTGGGCCTGAAGATTGTCTGTCACCACATCCCCTGCTCCAAACGTAGCAAATGCCAGCCACAAAAAAAACACCATCATCGGAGCCGCAATCACATGATTGGTAAATTCTTTCCAAAATTCATCAGCATAACTCTTTGTACTCGGAAGAATACTAAACAAAAACGCCAGAGGTGAAAGAATAATCAGACACCAAAGAGTAACCACACGATAAAGCATGACGATGACATAAGAACCAATCGTCGCAGCTGCGATAAGACAAAAAATCATGGCCATCAGAGCACCAATAAAAAGCTCTCCGCGAATATCCCCTCCTGGATCGTTTTTTACCAATTCAAAAACATTATCAAATTTCATCAGACTAATCAGGTTTCCTCCAGCTGTACCAGCCACTGCATTGAGAAAGGTAATCGTAAAGACCTGCGAAACATCGATGATGAGCTGACAGATGACATTGCTAAAGTTGACAAAGATAGCAGCAAAAACGAGCTTTGGCAAAGACTTTTTCCATTCGTATTGCTCAAGTCCGAGGATCGTACCAAATGCAATGACGAGTAAAATAACAATAAAAAACATGTTGGCAACATCGCGAACAATGTTCCAACCAAATTTGACAATATCTGCATTGATATAGCCATTATACCCTGCGAGCAAGATAAAAAATTTCAAGAAGAAAATAGCGAGCTGTATACCAAGACTCGCCATCCAGAGCCAGATTTGGGTAACCCACGAGGTAAACTCTTCACCCACGGTTGCAGACGCCTCGCCAGGAATCAAAAACATACCAATAGCCAAACTCAAAACCAAAAAAATCGACGTAAATTTTTGACGTCTGGTAAGATTTTTGAGTCTGTTGCGATATCTGCCAAAGAGTTCAGCGCAAGTGCGCATAGGAAAATGCGAAAAATGTGATGTTAGTATATCATATATCGCGAAAAAAATATATATCATTGGGGATAATATAAAAAAAAGCCTGCTTTGATTGGCAGACTCTTTTTATCATTTATGAAACTCTTGTATTTCGAGTTTTCGCAGACGATTTTCGACATCTTCAGCACCCTCGAGCATTTTGAGAATCTCTTTCTTCCGATCGGGTGTAGATGCGCACTCGAGAGAAATCGCCAAACGTTCTTTTGTACAGTCAAGTGTAAGGCGGATATCTTTGAGCTCTCGGTGTATTTCTTCTTTTGTTATTTTTTGTTCATTTTCCGTTGATTTTTGGTCTGATTTTTTCTTCGTCATAATTCTTTGAGCTTAAAAAAGAATTAAAAAGCCAAATGTTTTTCAATGGTTTTCACTCGAACTTGCAAATCTACAATCGACTTTCCCTGACTATCAGAATCTTCAATCGTCCTGCGTTCTAATCGCGTAAGACGACCATCAATATCATCGAGTTTGGTCCAGATGTGACGGATTTCGTTTCGCATGTCAGTGATTTCAGTCCTAATTGCGATGAGTTCAGTCTTGATACCAACGATTTCAGCTTCTATTTTTTCAAATCGTTCATCGATTTTCTCAAACTTTTGATCCATCCGCCCTGAAAAATCTAAAAGTGCCTCCAAAATATCTCCTGTTGTAGGCAGAGCAACTTTTTTGAGTGGTCTTTTGTCCAAAATTTTGTTCATAGGATAGATACAAGTAAATAAGAACTCTAGTATACCCAATCGGAGATAAAATTTTTCTAAAGATATTTAGGGTTTATTCACAGTATTGTTTTGTCAGTATACCAAATAGGGAAAGGCAGAGTCAACGAGTTGTGGACAAATTTCTGGACAAAAAGATAAAATTGTGGTAGGTATAAATTATGAGTTTTTTTGAAAAAATTCATTGATTATAGAGTGCGAAAGCTCTGTAATGATACGTTCTTTCAACAATCTTAACTTATTGGGCCGGCTGATTTTGAAAAGGAAACAAATTTAACGGTTTGTTTTCAAAACTGGCTGGCCCTTTGGGGCCCAAAACGCCCCCGAAAGGGGGGAAAGGAGGCGATCATGCGAATGATCGCTGCCGCCCTCTTCTGGGCGGCGTTTCTGATTGGTTGCGGGGAGGTGGCTGACCCCACCTCCCCGACCCCCGACCCACCGGGGGTTTTCGCCAAATGGGAGGAGGGGCAGTGGGTCTGCCCCTCCTCCGCACCCCTCCTCGGGGAGGTCAAGGGGGACTCGACGAGTCCCCC
>CAYTKU010000064.1:0-3027 GCA_964438795.1 uncultured Gammaproteobacteria bacterium | reverse complement strand
CATTGGCGAAAGATCGAAAATACATTTTTTGAAATATTTTTTATTGTTCCGGTTCTGAGTATTTTTACTTTTTTCTTTTCTTGTTTGAAGCGTGCGGCATAGGTTGAAATTTTTTGGTGTGCTGATTGTTCAAATAAAATAATTTTGGCGTCCGGTGCATAGTGCGCATATTTCATGCCCGGAGATTTTACTTTGCTGGAATTGTTGTGCGCATGTACTTGGAGGTCGGGTAATACTTTTTTTAACAATTCGATACTCAATCCACCTGGACGCAATAACACCGGTTTTTTGGTGGTAAGGTCAACCACGGTAGACTCGAGGCCAATAGCACATTTTTTTGATTTGATAATTCCCGCGATTTTACCATTGAAATCATCAAAGACATGTTCAAAACAGGTGCCAGAAGGTTTTCCAGACAGATTGGCAGAAGGAGCTGCAATAGGGACTCCGGCTGATGCGATAAGTGTCTGTGCTATTGGGTGATCTGGCATTCGTACGGCCACGGTATTGAGCCCTCCACTTACCACCAATGGGATTGATGATTTTTTTCGTAATATGATAGTCAATGGTCCGGGCCAAAATTTTTTGATGAGTGTTTCTACGAGATTTTTTTTGCTTGCAGGAATAGAGGCTATTTTTACCAAATCTTTTTTGTCAGCAATATGAACAATTAAGGGGTTGTCCGATGGTCTGCCTTTGGCAATAAATATTTTTTTTGCAGCCTCGCCATCAAATGCATTGACTCCAAGTCCATAGACGGTTTCTGTTGGAAATGCGACCAATTCGCCTTGTTGAATCAGGGCGGCGGCTTTTTTTATTTGTTTTGCGGTAAAAATATGTGTTTGCATAGTGGGTCGTAACGTGTTATTTTTTGGTCTTGTATTTTTTCTTCATATCTTCAAGGGATTTTTTGACTACCACCGTGAGTACTTTGAGGTCAATATCTTCGATACTTTTTATGGCAAGACAAGATTTTCCTGAAAGTTTGTATTTGCCGAGCGATGCAATTTCTTTTTTGTACGCTTCCCAGCCCATCATGTTGTACAGGGTAAAGCCGGTGGGGGATATGGCAAATCCGGTGATGAGGTGGGTATGTTCACCGCCCTTGCTGTCGTGATAGGTATATGAACCAAAGCCAAAAATTTTGTTCCACATCACGCAAGGTGAACCGCTCGCTTTTGAATACAGCTCAACCAGCGCGAGCGCTTCGCTCTGTACTTTTTCTTTTCCCTTGAAGTTTTCTTTGAGATATTGTTCAGGAGTGATTGTTGTTGGTTGGGTTTTGTTGGTGTAGGGCATAGAGGCATCTGTCAGTTGCATGAAGTTTAAATTTTTAAATCGAACTTATTCATATGCAGATAATCATCTAGCTTTTTAATAAAATTTTCTTTTTGTCTTGAGTACACACTTTGATCTGGAATAAGAAAATCATTTATCTTCTTATTGAATTTTATTGAAATTTTTTCTGAAGTAAATAATATAAGGAAAAATAGCAATATCACGAATGGATTAGAAAGCGTGAACTCACCGAATAGATTATTCCAAGCATCCTGTATGAAAAAATAGCATGAGAAATAGTTTGTAAAAATAGCACCAAAGAGTGTTATCAGAAGAAGGAGAAAAATAAAGTTTTTCGAGATATAAAAATACTTAAAAAATGGTTCTATATTTTTTTCTTGTTGAATAGGTTTAGGATCATTATCGCGTTTATTTGGTCTTTCAAATCGTATTTTTTCTTTATCATACTTTCTATCACAGAGCCAAAAAAATATTTTCATAAAAATATTTACCCATAAATTTGCCTTTCGTTTCCAGAATAAACAATCAGATAAATGATTTTTTTCGAGAACATCAATAAATTGGTTTAATGTAAAATTTTTATTCTTTTTTACATGCTTAATTTTTTGAGATGACTCATCAAATATGAATTCAGGTTTAGTACTGTCAGACAAAAAATTTGTATATTTTTTAGATCCATCATCAGATTGAATGATGTATTCACTTTTTTTTTCATCATTTTCAACTTTAACCATATTTACTGAGAAAAAAAGTCGTTTTTCAATTATTGCAACTTTTATAAATATTCGTACTAGTTTATTTTTATATATACTAGTATTTGGGTATTTACGTATGATGGAAAATCCGACTTCATTATCAAAAGGTGTGATAAAGCAGTCTCTGTTTTGTTTAATATATAAATTTACAAAAGCTTCTTTTTCCATAGGGAATATTTTTACTTAATTTCCTATCAAACCAGCAATATCAATTTTTTTCATCTGAAGCAATCTTTCCCACGCACCTCGATTCAACATAATATCTTCTATATTTTGGGGATTAATTTGCCATGAAAGACCATATTTATCTTTGCACCAACCACAGACACTCTCACTTCCGCCATCTCGTATAATTGCTGCCCAATAATAATCAATTTCTGCCTGATCTTTGCATGCAATATTAAATGAGACTGCTTCAGTAAAGCTAAATTCTGGTCCAGCATTTATGGCCACAAATTGCTGGTCCATTAGCTCAAAATAAATTGCCAGTGGTTTACCTGCAAATGCTTTTTGAAAATCAAGTAATCCTTCTCTCGGGTAATATGATGTTGAAATAATTTTGCTATCTGGAAATATTGAAAGATAAAAATTAACAGCTTCATCTGCATTTCCTTGAAACCATAAGTTGGGTGTTATTTTTTGCATAGTTTGAGTAATTAATACAACTACCGCTGTGCATGTTTGAGTATCCACTGTGTATGTTCATTTTTGGATTTTGACCAACGGCGGATTATTTTTTGTGCCTCTACGGGATTCACTTTCATCCAGTCTCGCAGATGATTGGCAACAGATTTTTTTACAAATTTTATGTTATCTTCTTTGAGAAGTTCGAGTATTTCAAAAATAGGGGCAGGGTTATTTTTCCACACATCAAGCTTTTGTGCCCAGGGGAGCTTTGGTCGCAACCCTTCGGAGGCGAGGCGACGCAAGTGAAAGTTTTTGCTCTCGGCCCATTTTTTGCAGATCAGCAAAG
>CAYTKU010000063.1:0-3083 GCA_964438795.1 uncultured Gammaproteobacteria bacterium | reverse complement strand
GTGGAGGTATTTTCCCTCATTTCACATCACTCGCCAGTTTTGGTGGTACCTTTTATTCAAAAGGTACCAGAGGAGAGCTAATTCTTTTCGTCAAAATCAATCTTGAGTCCCTCACTCGTCATAACAAAACCTCGAATCATAAGAGTCCCTTCATGGACTTTGTTATGGCAATCTTTGCACAGCGGAAGCAGATTATATTTGTGGTTTTTGTGAAAGTGCCCAATATTCCCCTTCTCATCAGCAATTTCTTGCGGAGCAATATGGTGCGTATCTTCTACCATTCCCTTACAGATAGCACAGCTGGTGAGAAATAAATCCTTGTGATACTTACTTTTTTGTTTTTTGGTCAAAAGCTCGAGTTCTTCATAATCCTTGGCCAATTCCTTACGAATGGTCTGTGCCCGTTTCATAAACTCTTTATCAATATGAAGCGACTCAGCAAACTCCAACCCATAAATACTACTGCCACTTCCCTCTTGAAGTTTACGCTCAAAACGTAAAATATCTTCTTTTGCATCATAACTCACCGATAAATGTACACTTACCACTGATTTTATTTTTTCAATCCGACTCAAATTGGAGAGTTGATGCAAATGTGTCGTAAATAAAAAGAAGGCTTGTTTGTGAGTCAGGTGTTCAATAGTGGCACTGACAATTGCCAAAGCCGACAGAGTCTCAGTCCCATGACTAATCTCATCACCAAGAATCAGACTTCGTGGGCTACAGCGATTGAAAATATTTTTGAGCTCCATCATTTCTACCCCAAAAGACGACAATCCCTTTTCAAAATTATCTTTGGCCAAAATACGAGTAAAGATTTCAGTAAAAAGCGAAAACCGCATTTGCTTGGCAGGAACATAAAAACCACTTTGAGCCAAAATAACAGCGACTCCGACACTTTTCATAAACGAAGACTTGCCACTCGAATTTATTCCATAGAGGAGCACGCCATTGATATTTTTTTCAACCATTTCAGTAAAGAGTGAGTCATTCGTGGCATATTCTTTTTTCCCGAGAAAAATATCATTTGGAACATAAATACCATTTTCTTCTCTTGCTTCAACCAAAAGATGCCGCAGATCTGTGATTTCAAGAAAGCTCTCATCACCCAGCGTTTGCACAATTTCAGGTCTGACCAGATTGAGCTTGATACTTGCCTTAATATTAGAAAGAGCGACATCGACTTGAGCCAAAAACCTCGCAGTATGAACGAGTACTGGATAAAATTCAGTTTCAATTTTTTGCAGTGCACACGCATACAAATCTTTGGTCGTTGCAATAATTTTGCTCTGCAAAAAAATAATTTGCTCAGAAATTTCATCAATAATTGGGGCCGTTATCTTGACACACGTTGTTTGGGTTTTGAAAGAAAAATCTGAAAACGCATAGACCACACCATCAAGCGAAACAAAAGCTGTTTTCAGTTCTTGCTCAATCAATGCATAGCGACTGCGCGTGAGCGTAATATGATGCCCTTCTTTATCCATTTGTTTTATCTCGACATAGTCCCCTTCTTTTTTCCCCGTATGATTTTCAAGTATTTCCAAAATTTTCAGTCGAATAGTATCAAGTTTTTCTTCGAGAAATTGACGTTTTTTTATGAGTTCATCAAGAGATTTGTCATGACCAAAATGAAAAATACTGGTTGAAATATTTTGGTATGTGACACGCGATGTCTGATCCAAATCAAAAACATGAGAGAGTGACTCGAGACAATGCTGCAATTTATTTTTTTGTTCCAAAAAGTTTTTGATAATTTTTTGTTGCTCAACACTTCCTACATGCACCAATATTCGATCCGCACTCGAGAGCGTCTCAATCAAAAAATTTATTTCAAAGGGATGCAAGCGACCAAGCTGAATACGCCGAACAATACGTTCCAAATCATAAACACTCGAAAGATCTGAATCAATTTTGAGATACTGAGGCTTCAGTGAGTCAGAAAAATTATACCGTTCGATAAGCTCATCAACACTGGTAATAGGATTATACAAACGTTCACGCAAGAGTCTTTTCCCCATACTCGTAACCGTATGATCAATGAGTTTGGTGATGCTCAAATCTTCTGCATTTGGAGAGAGAATATTGAGCTGTTCGAGTGGATTATTACCCAAATACAAAGACGCTGCGTTTGAGAGAATCGTTGGTTTTTCCAATTTTTGGATTACCTGATAATCATGATCAATAATAAATTCAATGAGTACTGCCAACGCCTCAGAAGTCAGAGGATTTTTTTCCAAATCAAGAAATTCAATCGGGCTCAGAAATGATTTAATCGTATAGGTCTTTTTGAAAAGTTCATTTTGATACATCACACTCAGATGCTTTGTGTTCACTTTGACATCACTCCCAATGAGCTCGAGATATTGACGAACCTGGTATTCATCAACATGACTTCCAAGACTGGTGAACAATACTTCTGATGTTGGATACGCTTTGAGCAAACGAAAAATTTCATCGAGCGCAAAATTTGTATCATCTTTGGTACTATGTATTTCTTGTAAAAATGTTTTTCCGGTGGTCACATCAATAGCAGCATATCCAATAGAATAAAGGCCACTACTCTGATCAACCAAAAGAGAAACAAGAAAATGATCTTTGTGATTTTCTGTATAGTCAAAATTTACTCCAGGAGAAATAATTCTCTCGACAAAACGATGGATTTTTGGTGGAATACCAGATTGACGAACCAAAACAATCGTATATTTATTTTCCTGAATCAATCTCATGATATACCGATCAAAAGTCGCCGTTGGAAATCCAGCAAGAAGTGGATTTTTGATTGTGTTTTCAGCAATATTTTTATTTTTTCGAGTGAGCTGAAGATTGAGAATTTCAGCAATTTCTTTTGGTTTGCCAATTTTGAGCTCTTCATTGTCTACCCCGTACACCTCATAAAACGACCCAACCTCAATAATAACCACCGTATTGGGCCCATACTTGATCTCAAATTCTCTTTGCAAGTCAAAATACACCTCAATCAGCGAGCGATCTGTATCTTCGAGCAATTTTTGAATTTCTTTCATTTCCATAAAGGCAAATAAGTGCCCCTATGGTACCAGAGAATAATCGCTCTCGCAACT
>CAYTKU010000062.1:0-3136 GCA_964438795.1 uncultured Gammaproteobacteria bacterium | reverse complement strand
ACGATTTCTTCTACTTCTTTGAGCGTTTTTCCGGAAATTTTGAAAGAGACTCTGCGTGAATTTCCTTCTGGATGAAATGTTTTTGTGAGTTGTAAGAGATCAATATGGTCGGTTGTGTGAACAATCGTGTGAATAAGGTTGTTTTCTTCTGGATTCCTATGCTCATGAAAAATTAAAATAAGTTTTGCTTCTGGTGAGTTTGCAATGAGCTCATCTATAATTTCATAGAGATCATGTTCTGTCGCTCCTGTACGAGAAAAATCTTCGCGTGTAATCATCGTTGATACTATTCCGAGGGTTGTATCAAATTCGAGGTGTGTCAGAGCTTGGCCCCAGAGTTTGAGAGATGAAAGTGTTTTTGTGCGGTAGAGTTCTTGAATAATAAATTCACGATCAGCTCCCATACCAATAAGGCGACTTGCGAGCGCCAATGTATTTGGTTTGATATCTTTGGTTTTGAAACTATTGGTATTGGCGATCATTCCAGTCAAAAGTGTTGTTGCCATATCTTTATCAATGGCTATTTCAGAAAGTTTGCTGAGCAATTCGGCTACGACTTCACTTGTTGACGTTGCAGGAAGTGAAATATAATTGATCTGTCCGTAGCGTTCATTGTTTGGCTTGTAGTCAATATTAATGATAGGGAGTGCATAAAAAAGAGACGTGTTCATTTCGGTCAGAGTGCCGAGTGAAGGTAAATCTGGAGTATCTAGCGTGACAATAAGATCATAGCGAAATGCTGATTGTGCTGTTTGGAGTTGTTCACGTTGAATTGAACCAGTTTTTGGAGTAATAAAAATTTGCAGCTTGGTATCTATTACATCGTAGCTGAGTTCTTGTACTCCAGAATCCTTGAGATCAAGTGTAATGATAAATTTTTGTAAATGTGGAAACTGAGATTTGATATGTGTGGCAGATGGAAGAAAAGATAATTTTTTTGGTAAGACAAAATTATCAACAACAATATCTACATGTTTGTTTTTTTTCTGCAAAAATAATGCGAGAGCCAGTGAAGAAGCAATCGCATCAGCTGTTCCATCTTTTCGAAAGGTAATCAAAATATGTTTACTTTCGTCAATGAGGTGTTTGAGTTGGCCAATATCATTGAGTGCCATGGGAGTAAGTTTTTTTTATACGAATAGGGAATTCTATCAGAACAAAGATATCTTGTCAAGGGTCAAAACAGTGCTTCATTGAGATAAAAATTAGCAAAATTTTATAAAAAGACAGGTGTGTATAACCTGAGACTTGAATATAGAACAAATGTTCTATATAATAGAAGAACTTTCTCTTATTTTATTTTTTTATGACCGAAAACCTTTATCAAAAAAGAAAGGATCAAATCATAAGTTTTTATAAAAAATTTCATCGTCTTCCGACCTATAAGGAGCTGACTGCTGTTTTTGAGGTAAAATCCAAAAATTCGGTTCATTCATATATCCAAAAGTTTATCGAAGACGGGTTTGTTGCCAAAAGTGATACGGGTAAACTCATCCCAACCAAGCGCCTCTATGGGCTCAGGATGCTCGGTACAATTCAGGCAGGGTTTCCGACTACGGGTGAAGAAGAAGCTATGGCTGAGGTTATTAGTTTAGACGAAATGCTCGTGAAAAACCCTCAAACCGCCTATGTACTGACCGTAGAGGGAGACTCAATGGTTGATGCTGGTATTATGAAAGGGGATATGGTCATTGTGGATCGTTCCAAGCACCCAAAAAATGGCGATGTGGTCGTAGCTGAGGTCGATCAGGGCTGGACTCTCAAATATTTCATCCAGAAGGGTCAAAATGCCTTTCTGCGACCCGCAAATAAAAAGTACAAGGATATCTACCCCCAGGATGAATTGCGGGTCGGTGGAGTGGTTACCAGCGTTATTCGTAAATATGCCTAAAAGTCTGTTTAAATCATAACCGCCCGCCCAGTTGACAAGCATCGGGCGGTTTTTTCTTGCTTTTTACAGTATTTTTCGCTACTATAAGACCATTAAACTGTAATTTTATGCCAAAAGAACTGGATAAAGCCTACGATCCGAAAAAGTACGAAGATGGGATCTATCAGCGCTGGGAAGAAAGCGGATTTTTTAATCCTGATGTTTGCGTTGAAAAGGGTGTTACGGCCCCAGATGCAGACCCATTTACCATTGTACTTCCTCCACCAAATGTGACTGGAACCCTCCATATGGGACATGCCGCCATGCTCGCTATTGAAGATCTGATGATTCGCTATCACCGAATGAAAGGGGACAGAACCCTTTGGCTTCCTGGAACTGATCATGCAGCTGTCGCAACTGAGTCAAAAGTAGAAGGACTTCTCATCAAAGAAGAAGGCATGAAAAAACCAAAAGAAGAACTTGGTCGCGAAGCCTTTCTTGATCGTGTTAAAAAATTTGCACAGGAGAGTCATGATACGATTGTGAATCAGAGTAAAAAAATGGGATCTTCACTTGATTGGAGTCGTGAAGCGTATACACTCGATGAAACTCGTAGCAAAGCAGTTCGCACCGTGTTCAAAAAAATGTATGACGATGGTCTTATTTACCGTGGATACCGCGTGGTGAATTGGTCTGTGAAGGGGCAGTCTACCTGTAGTGATGATGAACTCGTGTATGTCGAGCGTCCAAGTAAACTGTATACTTTCAAATATTCCAAAGATTTTCCGATTTCGATTGCGACGACTCGTCCGGAAACCAAAGTAGGCGATACGGCGGTCGCTGTACATCCTGAGGGACAGTATAAAAAACATATTGGTCAGACTTTTGAAGTCCAAGATGTTGGGCAAAAAGGCCATTCACTCAAAATTAAAATTATTGGCAGTGACAAGATTGATGAAAGTTTTGGTACGGGAGCGCTCGGTGTAACGACAGCACACAGTCCGATTGATTTTGAGATGTATCTTGAAGAAAAAGCAAAAGGCAATGATATTGGTCTTGTCCAGGTTATTGGTGAAGACGGATTGATGACTGCGAATGCTGGACCTGAGTATGTTGGTCTTACCGTAGAACAAGCACGAGAAAAATTTGTACAGTATCTGCGCGATAATGATCTGCTCGAAAAAGAAGAAGAAACAATGCAAAATGTTGGAACAAGCGATCGTTTCAAAGATCCTGTGGAACCACTTCCAAAGACGCAGTGGTTTA
>CAYTKU010000061.1:0-3185 GCA_964438795.1 uncultured Gammaproteobacteria bacterium | reverse complement strand
GAACCAATCAAGTGCCCTCGACACGAATCGAACGTATATCTTATCCTTAGGACGGATCTGTTCTATCCATTGAACTACAAGGGCATGATATTTGTATACACTATTGTATACAAATATACCATTTTCACTCGTGCGAAAATATGCTATACTTTACTTATAGATCCATATTGTAGTGTTTTTTCTCACTAAAAGCAAATTATGCAAAATGTTCTTATTACGATAGTAATTCTTGTTGTGTTTTGCTTTGCCATCATTATCTTTTTGCTCTATCAAAAACTCCAAAAACAACAGACAAACAAAAACACTCTCGATGATGCACAAAACCAATTATTCATGATGCTCCAGCGCCAAATCCAAGATCTCTCACGCACCATGGACCAAAAAATGACAGATACACACAACACTTTGCAATCGCAATTTTCTCTCAACACACGAATAATTCAAGATATTTCTGGACAAAGTACCAAAATGATCTCTGAAATCACAGAAAAACTTACCAGCCTGGATAAAACCAATCAGCAGGTCGTGGGCTTCTCCGAGCAGCTCAGTAATCTCGAAAAAGTCCTCACTCATCAAAAACAGCGAGGAAACCTAGGTGAAGCAGGACTGCAATTGGTACTCGAAAATATTTTGCCTCCAACCGCTTTCAAGCTCCAGTATCAATTCAATGACGGCGATGTGGTCGATGCAGCTATTTTCTGCAAAGACGGCATTATTTCCGTAGATTCAAAATTTTCTCTCGACAATTATAACCGCCTCTCGCAAGAAAAAAATCCCGAAAGAAAGCTTGAACTCGAAAAAGAATTCAAAAATGATCTCAAAAAACGTATCGATGAGACGAGTAAATATATCAAAACAGGGGAGGGAACACTCGAATTTGCGTTTATGTTCATCCCAGCCGAAGGAATTTACTATGATCTGCTCGTCAATGACGTGGGGACGCTCAAATCCAACACTCGGAGCCTCCTTGATTATGCTTTTAAAGAAAAAAAAGTGATTATTGTCTCACCAACTACCTTTGCTGCCTATCTTTTGACAGTACTCCAGGGTCTCCGTGCACTCAAAATCGAAGAAAGTGCAAAAGGTATTCGTCAAAACGTCGAAACCCTCCAAAAGCATATTTTGACCTACGAAGAATTTATGAAAAAACTCGGGGGCAGCCTCTCCACCACGGTCAACCACTACAACACTGCCTATAAAGAACTCGGCAAAGTCGACAAAGATATTGTCCGAATTACGCAAGGCGAAAGGGGAGTCGAGCCACTTGCTCTGGAAAAACCAAACACAATACTCCAGGAGAATTGATTTTTCCTTGACAAATTTCTCTCTATACAGTATACTTTCTCTGCTCTCGAATATTTATAATTTCATCTCAAAATTTTATGCCTAATAAGCAAAACGCGAAAAAAGCTTTGCGCCGTTCAATCAAGCGTGCAGCACGCAATCTCGAAGTAAAAAATACTTACAAACTCGCCGTAAAAACAGTAAAAAAAGCTGTTGTTGCAGGCAAAAATGAGGTCAAAGAAGAACTTCGACTCGCTCAAAAAGCTCTTGATAAAGCAGCAAAACGTGGAGTTCTTAAAAAAAATACAGCAGCTCGAAAACTCTCTCGTCTTACCAAATCTCTCAAAACCGCTATCAAAAAATAATACAAAACAAAAAAATCCTCGCACTTCGATAAACTCAGTGTAAAGAGGATTTTTTTATTTCAAACAAATTTTTCCAACAAAAAAATCAAGCATTGTTCGCTGGTCTCCCTGACCAGTTTTTGTTTTTATATCAATGTCCAGTAATTCTCTATAAATAGTTTTGAGCTCAAAAAGTGAATATTTTTGCACCAATGGCAGAGATTTTTTGAGCACAAATGGATGCAAACCCAATTGTTTGGCAAGTATCTCATCTCGTTCACGAGTTCCACGAGAAAGAATATCCGACAATTGCAAAAGTATCTTGAACTGACGCAAAATCATAGCAAAAATATATTGCGATTCTTCGCCATTGCGATACTGTTCTTCTATCATAGCAAAAACTTTTTTGCTATTTTTGGCTACCAAAGCATCGACGAGATTGAATATATTATCATCCGCAACTTCTCTCAAAAATACCTTTACCTCTTTTTCGGTGATAACCTCACCAGCAGCATAACTCACGATCTGGCCGATAAGAGAATATATATACCACGAATCTTCCGCATTATTTACAATAAAATTGACTGCCTGATCATCAATATGTCCTCCACGAATTTTTATTTCTGTGCTAATCCATTTGCCAAGGTCTTTTCCTGTCAACGATGCAAACTCCTGGGCATATTTTTCTTTTTCAAGAATTGCAAAGAGCTTTCCAGCTTCACCTGTAAACTTTTTTCCTTCTTCCCACAGAACAAGAATGGTTGTTTCAGGTATTTTGCCTGCCTCGAGAATCTCCAAAAACAATTTTTGCAGTTTTGTTTTCTTGTTGCTCAGCAAATTTTCAATCACCAGGAGACGCTTTTCTGCGAGAAAGGGTGATGCAACCAATTCCTCAAAAATTCTCTCTTCCTTGTCTTTTTGACAATCCAAAGCAGCCACATTCATCCCTGTAGCATCTCTTTTTTCTTTAAATCCATCAATGAGCTCACGTTTTTTGGCACGACTGCGAAAAGTATCGTCTCCGTAGAGAAAAAAAATCATAAAATACATTAATCCTTAAATATTGTACCATACTTTTTCAAATTGACCACAGAGATAAAAATATGCTATTATTGAACCAGTTTATTTATTAACTTTTCATTTTTCTATGAAAAAGAATTGGTGTTGTAGTGAAAACATGGCCTCATTTGGTCTGTTGACCCTCCGTCTCGCTATTGGTGCAATTTTTATCTACCATGGCTGGGACAAACTCTCTGATATGGACAAAACGGTTGGTGGATTTGGTATGATGGGCTTTCCATTGCCAGGATTTTTTGCCTGGGTAGTAGCTCTTGTAGAGCTCGTTGGTGGAGCAGCCGTACTTCTTGGTGTGTATACCAAAGAAGCAGCCAAACTTCTGGCTATCATCATGCTGGTAGCTATTCTCAAAGTGCACCTCGGTAGTGGTTTCAAAGGAATGGAATTTCAGCTTTCACTCCTTGGTGGTTCTCTCGCCTTAGCTGGTGTTGGAGCTGGACACTGGAGACTTCTCAAAAATGAAAGTTGCTGTATGAAAAA
>CAYTKU010000060.1:0-3232 GCA_964438795.1 uncultured Gammaproteobacteria bacterium | reverse complement strand
CATGCAGTGAGTTGGTCGTGTAGCGCGGCGCACTACATCCTTCGATATACGAAATCTCAGAACCTTCGTCTGCAATAATGAGTGTATGTTCAAACTGTCCGCCGCTCTGTGCATTCATACGAAAATACGCTTGCAATGGGAGTTCTACTTTTACGCCTTTTGGAATATAAATAAATGTTCCGCCACTCCAGACCGCACCATGAAGCATGACAAACTTGTGATCATTGATTGGCACACACTGTGTCATAAAATATTTTTTCACCATCTCAGGATATTTTTGCACAGCCACATCCATGTTTTCAAAAATTACACCTTTTTTCTTGAGATCTTCTTGAATGTTGTGGTAAACAATATCCGAATCGTACTGAGCTCCAACTCCGGCCAGTGCTTTTTTTTCTGCTTCTGGAATTCCGAGCTTATCAAAGGTACGAACAATATCTTCAGGCAAGTCCTCCCATTTGCGAGTTTCTTCTGTACCTGGACGCACAAAATAAATAATCTCATCGAGGTTCAGTGGTTTCAAATCTGGCCCCCACGTAGGCAGTGGTTCTTTTTGAAAAAATTCAAAAGACTTGAGACGTTTTTCGAGCATCCACTCTGGTTCATTTTTTTGTTTACTCATTTCAAGCACAACCTCTTTGGTAATACCAGGCTGTGATTTATAACTTGATCGATCAACATTGGCATCGTCGTACAACGACCGATCCAAAGTCATATTCAATTTTGATTTTTCTTTACTCATAGATTTTTATCTTTCGTAGCTCGGCAATTATTTTTGGTAAATATTTCATCACTTCGTCAATATCTTTTTTGGTAGTATCTTTTCCAAGACTCAAACGAATACTGCTATTGGCCCTCTCATCTGAACACCCAATAGCTTTGAGTACATGTGAAGGCTCATTTGACTCGGTCGAACAGGCCGAACCAGCGGAAACAAAAATTCCATACGAATCCAAATACAGTACCAGAGCTTCAGCTTCAACATCTTTGAAATATATATTGAGGTTACTCGGCAATCTTTTTTCAATATTTTTCAACTCAGGACCATTCAATTCAATATTTGAAATTTGTTTTTGCATTTTTTGCCAAAAATAATCACGTAACTTGGCCATTTCAATACTTTTCTTTTCTCTATTTTTTTGTACTATTTCAAGTGCTTTACAAAAACCAACAATTCCTGGGACATTTTCTGTTCCAGCCCGTACACCTTTTTCCTGTCTGCCACCATAACTTTGTGGTTGCATTTTTACGCTGCGACGTTTGTAGAGCACACCGACTCCCTTTGGACCATAGATTTTACTGCCATTGAGCGTCATCAAATCCACATGAAGTTTTTCAACCTGGAGATCAAGATAGTTTGGCGCTTGGGCAGCGTCTGAATGGAAATACGGATAAACGGTGTTATTATTTTTTCGCCATTTCAAAATTTCCCGTCCGATCTCCGCAATTGGTTGAATGGTTCCAATCTCATTATTGGCATACATAATAGAAACCAAAATCGTATCCTTACGAAGGGCTTTTTTGAATTCATCGATACTCACAAGTCCCTGTTCATCTACTTCGAGATAGGTCACAGAGAAACCACAGTTTTTCTCGAGCTCTTGAACCCCACGAAGAACCGAATCATGTTCAATGCGAGTGGTAATAATATGTTTGCCCTGAGATTGTGCCAGCCAAGTACTTCCAATAATTGCAAGATTGTTACTTTCTGTTGCGCCACTGGTGAAATAAATAGTATCAGGTTGGGCACACAAAATTTCAGAGACTGTCTTGCGAGATTCTTCAATCGCATTCTTTGCTTTGACTCCCAATGAATAGAGCGATGACGGATTGGCAAAGGTATGCAAAAAGTAAGGCTTTATCACAGAGAGAACCTTTGGATCAGTAGGAGTCGATGCCGCATGATCGAGATAAATCATTTTTTTCTTTTTTGGAAGTGGAGGAAACATATTACATAATGATTCGAAATTTTTATCAAAAATAAAAATTTTGGATATTACATTTTGGACATTTCTTGCAAATTATATTTTTGCAGTGTTGTCAAAATATCTTCTTGTACACGAAGCAAGACATTTTTTGATGGACACAGTTTGGTAATAGGACAATCATTTTCAGCTTTCATGCATGCCACGGCTGCATATTTTCCCTCAATCGCTTCAACCACATCTTTGAGTGAGATCTCTTGTGAATCTTTGGCAAGAAAATATCCACCGAGGGCGCCTTTGTGCGCCTCGATAAAACCAGCCGCCTTGAGCTGACGAGCAATTTTTTGCAAAAAGAGAAATGATATGTTACGATTTTGGGAGAAAATTCGCAAACTCAATGACTCGCCAAGGGCTAAATTGCCAAGAGCGAGTAAAAATTGCACGGCGTAGTCCACTTGTTTATTAATCAGAAACATAGTATCATCTGAAAGTACCAATTCATACTTTTAAAGTATGATATCCTATAATCCCTCTTTTGTCAAGAATTCATCTCTATGGAAATAATGAAATTTTCATCTAAACTGAGCAAAAAAAAACAACTTGCTGGTGAAACCTACGAATTTCACTTTGATAAACCTACTGGCTTTCAATTTCTCGCTGGCCAGTTTCTTCAATTTTGCATCCCGCAAAATGAAAAAATTACGCTCAGATCATACTCTCTCTCCTCTACCCCGAGCGATCCCTCCCTCGAATTTTGTGTAAAATTTTTGGATGGTGGTATTGCTTCAAACTATCTCAAAAACATGAATATTGGTGATTCACTCGACTTTCAAGGGCCGCGCGGACTGTTTGTTCATAAAGAAAATGGTACCGCTCTCTCTCTGATTGCTACGGGCACAGGTATTGCACCGATTATGGGAATCATCCGAGATGAACTCAAAAACAAAAAAAATACCCAGGAAGTCCGCTTGCTCTTTGGCGTACGAAGTGAAGAAGATGTTTTTTGGCTGGATCGGTTTGAAAATCTCAAAAAACAATATCCAAATTTTGTCTACAATGTCAGCCTTTCACAGCCAAAAGTTGATGGAAGTTGGGTAGGACTGCGCGGCCGCGTCACCGAACATATTCTCCATCATCTTGTCAGCCACAAATTTTATCTCTGTGGGAATGCTGCCATGGTCAAAGATGTTCGTGCAATTCTGCTCGAAAATGGAGTTGATATGAAAGCCATTCATTTTGAGATATTCTAGCCAAAATTGACAAACTTGAAACTCAGGACTATACTAAAATTTCTTATTCTTGACTTT
>CAYTKU010000059.1:0-3246 GCA_964438795.1 uncultured Gammaproteobacteria bacterium | reverse complement strand
GAAAATTTTCCAAAAGTCCCTTGAAATACCTGTTTTTTTCTGATATAGTGAGCTTTATATGAACATTCTCTACATCGGAGCTGGATTTGTCGGAGCTTGCAGTGGTGCTGTTTCGGCGGATAGTGGACATCGTGTCCTCATTTTTGATATTGATAAAAATAAAATAGAAAAACTCTCATCAGGCGACCGCGACACCATAGAATCTTGTCTCTATGAAAAAGGGCTCGGTGATCTGATTGTACGAAATAAAGATCGCATGACCTTTAGCACAGATTATTCTTTGGTGACAGATTTTCTTGATACGGCTGATGCAGTGTTTTTGTGTTTACCGACTCCTGAATTTGGCGAAACAGGGGAGAGTGATATGAGTTTTTATGATAAAGCTACGCATACCCTGGCTGAGGCACTTGCAAAGCGCAATAATGGCGAACAATCCAAGTATTTGGTCGTGGTAAACAAAAGCACGGTTCCGATTGATACATCAGATCGCATCTTGAAAATATTAGATGCGCAAAATGTCAAAAATGTTGGTATTGTGAGTAACCCTGAATTTTTGGTTGAAGGAAAAGCGATTGAAGGATCACTGAAACCTGATCGCATTGTGGTCGGAGCTTTTGCACAAAAAGATTTTGATGTGATGCGCAGTATCTACCAGAGATTTTATCATTCACCCGATGCACAGTATATTGAAGTCAATCCCTATGAAGCTGCCGCTGGCAAACTCCTCGCCAATTTTTATCTGTTCAACAAAGTCGCGCTTTGTTTTGATGTGATTGGTCGCACCTGTGAGGCATTTGATGGACTGCAATTTGAAAATGTACGTCGCATTCTCATGAGTGACAACCGCATTGGTACTTGGGGATTTTATGACAGTCTCTATGCCGGTGGAAGTTGTCTGGTCAAAGATGCACGGTCTCTGGCGTTTCAGCTCGGGCAAACTGGCAAAAATACAGATCTGGTCAGCGGAAGTTATGATGCCAACAAACGGCAGCTGCAAAATTTTGTGGACCGTCTTGAGAACGAAGCCGGAAGAAATTGGGATGGAGTCACTGTCGCTATTTTGGGTCTGGCGTTCAAACGTGATACCAATGATACTCGCAATTCTCCGGCTAGTGAGATAATACAAAGGCTCAAAAACAAAAACGTAAAAAGTTTTCATCTCTATGACCCATCGGCGCAGGCGAGTTTTGAAATGGTTTTTCCTGCGAGCGAAAAAATACAGTATTTTTCTCATGAATATGAGGCCATCACCGATGCGGATGTGATTGTGATTGCGACAGATTGGCCACAGTTTCGAGGCCTGGCAGATATTCTGATAGCAGAAAAAAATCGACCGCTCATCATGGATGGTCGACGTATGCTCCAACATCGTTATGCCGATTTGGTCAATGCTGGGTTTGAAATCATTGCGGTTGGCTCACCTTTTTTGAAAAAATAATATGGTCACTTTTGATCAGCTCAAAAATAAACAAGAAAAAGTCTGTGTCCTCGGCCTCGGCTATGTAGGACTTCCTCTTGCAGTACTTCTTTCCAAACATTTTTCTGTCATTGGTTTTGATATTGATGCAAAAAAAATTGAAGAGTTGAAAAATGGTATAGAAAAAATGGGAGAAGTATCACCAGATGAATTGCAGAGCGGGGATATTGTCTACAGTGATGATCCGACTGTTTTGGCACAGGCAAAATTTATTATTATTGCCGTACCAACTCCGGTGGATGCTGACAACAAACCAGATCTCAAAATTTTACAAAAAGCCTCAGAAATGGTCGGCAAAAATCTTTCTGCTGGCAGTATTCTTTCTTTTGAATCAACCGTCTATCCTGGAGTGACCGAAGAAATTTGTGGCCCGATTGTCGAAGCTGCTTCAGGACTAAAATCTGGTGTGGATTTTGCACTCGCGTATTCACCAGAGCGCGTGAACCCAGGGGACAAGACCCACACCATTGAAAATGTGGTCAAAGTCGTTTCGGGCCAAAATGTCGAGACACTCGAAGTAGTCAAAGGCGTGTATGGAAGTATCACGACTGTTTTTCCAGCTGTTTCGATCCGTGTAGCCGAGGCGGCCAAGGTGATTGAAAATACGCAGCGGGATCTCAATATTGCTCTGATGAATGAACTCGCTATTGTATTTAATAAAATGGGCATCAGTGTCTATGATGTCCTCGCAGCAGCTGAGACCAAATGGAACTTTTTGAAATTTTATCCAGGACTGGTTGGTGGGCACTGCATTGGTGTGGATCCATATTATCTCACCTACAAAGCCGAGCAGGTGGGGCACACCGCAGAAGTGATTCTCGCAGGCCGTCATACCAATGATTCGATGCATGCGTTTGTCGCAGAAGAAATTATCAAGCGTGCTACGAAACTAGGAAAAAATATTTCAGAGGTTTCTTTTGTGATGTTGGGTATTACTTTTAAAGAAAATGTCAAAGATGTTCGCAATTCCAAAGCAGCACTTCTTCATGATGCTCTCAAAGCAAGTGGAGCTCGTGTTACTGTCTATGATCCACTCGCTGATAGTAGTCATGTCAAACATGAATATGATATTGATCTCGAAATAGATAAAGCAAATTTGCCAAAGGCAGATATTTTGGTGGTTACGGTTGCTCATGATGAATTCAAAAATTTGAGTGTCGATGAGTTGAAACAAATGGGAAACAGTGATATGCTCCTCTCTGACATCAAGCATATTTTTGACCGAGAAAAAATTGAAAATGCTGGGATGCATTACTGGAGTCTCTAATTTGTATTTAAAATTTTTGTATGAAATATCTTATTACTGGAGGTGCGGGTTTTATCGGGACCAATCTTGCGCTTGAACTTTTGAAACAAGGTCATGATGTGCGGGTTTTTGACAATTATGCCGGTGGGAGAATGCCCGAGCGAGTGATTGAAGGCGTGGAATATATTGAAGGGGATATTCGTGATCGGGATGCCTTGACCCAGGCCCTGCAAGGAATTGATGGTGTTTTTCACATGGCAGCCCTTCCTCGAGTGACTTTTTCTGTTGAAAATCCAGAACTCACTCATGACGTCAATGTCAATGGAACATTGAATGTTCTTCTCTGCGCTCGCGATGCTGGGGTGAAACGTGTTGTTTTTTCTTCATCTTCCTCTACCTATGGCGATCAACCAGTATTTCCTCTGGTAGAAGACACCATGGTAAAAAAACCAATTGCTCCATATGCACTGCACAAGTTCATTGGCGAGCACTATATGCGAATTTTTTCTGAGCTCTACAATCT
>CAYTKU010000058.1:0-3246 GCA_964438795.1 uncultured Gammaproteobacteria bacterium | reverse complement strand
ACATGTTCATCTGAAAAAATTTCAATATCATAAATCAGACCAAGTGTCCAAATATCCACACCAAGCTCTGGATCGAGTATTGTTTCGAGTTGTTCAATGATTTGTTCTTTGGTAATCATACAATGTTGGTATATCCATTTTTTTCAATTTCTTCTGCCAATTCTTTTCCACCACTTTTTACCAGTGTACCACCAATCATAATATGGACAAAATCTGGCACCACATATTGCAAAATACGATTGTAGTGAGTGATCAGCAAAATACCCTTGCTTCCATCTTGAAACGTATTAATCCCCTCGGAAACAGATTTGAGCGCATCGACATCCAGTCCTGAATCAGTTTCATCAAGTATCGCATACTGAGGATCAAGCATTTTGAGTTGCAATGTTTCAAGGCGTTTTTTTTCTCCACCAGAAAATCCAACATTGAGGTATCGTCCTGCAAAATCTTTGTCGATTCCAAGGCTTGCCATTATTTCCAAAAGTTTTTTATGAAATTTTACAGGATGCTGTTTTTCTCCAGTTTTGGCACTGATCGCTGTACGCAAAAAACTTGAAACCGTAACACCAGCAACCTCAGGCAAATATTGCTGAGAAAGAAAAAGTCCTTTTTTGGCACGATCTTGAACCTTGGCTGCGGTAATATTTTCTCCACTCAGTATTATTTCACCAGAAGTAACCGTGTATTTGGGATGCCCCATCAGCACATTTGCCAGGGTAGATTTGCCAGAACCGTTTGGTCCCATGATACAGTGCACTTCTCCTGGTTGTATTTCAAGATTGATCCCTTTGAGGATTTCTTTTTTATCTTGAGCCTTGTCGAAAGATTTTCCAACAGAGACGTGTAAGTTGTGTATTTTTAAGCTCATAATTTTTCTAAAGATTTGTGAAGCGCCCTGAGACCAAGTGTTGCACATTTGATCCGATTATTTGAGATTTCAATCCCAAGCATATCAATAATATCTTTTTCTGTAAGTTTTGAAATTTCCTCTTTTGTCTTTCCTTTTATTTCTTCAGTAAGGAGTGACACAGCAGCCTGCGAAATAGCGCAGCCTTGTCCCTGGTGAGAGACATCAACAACCTTTTTATCTTGATACTTCACAAAAACATGAATCACATCGCCGCAGGTCGGATTGGATTCTGTAACCGAGGCTTGATATCCATCCATAAATCTTTTATTCAAAGGATTTTTGTACAGATCAAGTATGAGTTCTTTGTAGAGAATATCTTCTTCCATAGTTAAACAAATATTTTTTTTACTTTTTGTAAAGCGCTCACGAGTATATCTATATCTTCAAGAGAATTATAGATACCAACTGAAACACGATTGGTTCCGGGAAGTCCAAGATACTGCATAAGCGGCATCGCGCAGTGATGTCCACCACGAATACAGACCTGATCTCGATTTAGAATTTCTGCGACATCATGCGTATGAATTCCCTCCAGAACAAAAGAGACCACACCGATTCGACTCTCTCCAAATTCAGGGCCAATTATTTTTACCCCTTCAATTTTTTGTAGTTCAGAAAAGAGCTTTTCAGTAAGACGAACTTCATGTTCGATAAGATTATTCCAGCCAATGGATGTAATAAAATCTACCGCAACACCGAGGCCAATCGCACCAGCAATATTTGGTGTACCACCTTCAAATCGAGCAGGAATATCTGCCAACTGCGCATCTTGATAGGTTACGATACTCACCATATCTCCACCATAAAAATATGGCTCAAGAGTTTGAAGTCTATGTTTTTTTCCATAGAGTACACCAATGCCTGTTGGTCCATACATCTTGTGTCCAGAAAAAACCAAAAAATCACAATCAAGATTTTTTATATCGAGTGGAATATGTGCCATGGCCTGGGCGGCATCAACGACAGTAATAGCACCAACATTATGGGCAAGAGCAATAATTTGATTGACATGCGCAATATTTCCAAGAACGTTTGAAACGAGTGAAAAAGAAACAATTTTTGTATTTTTATCAATCAGTTTTTGTGCCGAACTCGTGTCGAGATTAAATGGTCCAGAAAATTTTGCAATTGGAAATTTGTTTTGCATGTTGGCAAAAACCAAATCATCGCCGTCGATTTCGTTCATCTCAATATTCAGATCAATGAAACGAATTTCTACGCCCTTTTCTTTGGCAATTTGTTGCCATGGGACAAGATTGGCATGATGCTCAAGACGTGTGAGGACAATATTATCTCCAGGCTGCAAATTTTTTCCCAGAGAACGGGCCAGTAAATTGAGTCCATGGGTCGTACCAGAAGTAAAAATAACTTCTTCTTTTTTTGCATTTATAAATTGTGCAATTTTTGCACGACCATTTTCATATTCTTCTGTCGCCTTTTGACTCAGATCATAGAGGCCTCGATGAATATTGGCACGGTAATTTTTATAATAATTATCCATTGCCTGTATTACAGATTCTGGTGTTTGTGTCGAAGCAGCATTATCAAAATAGACCAACTCAGGATGGCTTTGAAAAATTGGAAATTGTGATTTTATATCTTTCATATATTTATCCAACAGCTCCTTCCATCTCCATTTCTACCAGTTTGTGCAGTTCAATCGCATATTCAAGTGGCAAAGCTTTGACAATTGGTTCAATAAATCCACCAACAATCAGTTGCATAGCTTGCTCTTCTGATAGCCCACGACTCATGAGATAAAACAATTGTTCATCCCCTATTTTTCCTACCCTTGCTTCATGCGCCACTGACACATCATTGGTATCAATCTTGAGTGCTGGATAAGTGTTGGCCACAGAATCTTCGTCGAGCAGGAGTGAATCACAGCTCATCGAAGCAGTAGATTGCACGGCTTTTTTGGTAACTTTGATAAGTCCTCGAAATCCAGCAATACCACCACCAACCGAAATAGACCGAGAACGAATAATTGACGAAGTATATGGCGCAGCATGAATCGCTTTGGCACCTGTATCTTGATTTTGTCCAGGGCCAGCAAAAGCAATCCCCAAACTATCACTGTGTGCTCCTCTGCCACGAAGGATTGAACATGGGTAGAGCATAGTAACGCCCGATCCCATATTGCCACTTACCCATTCAATACTGGCATCCTCGTCAACGAGTGCTCGTTTGGTATTGAGATTCCAGGTATTTTTTGACCAATTTTCAATCGAAAAATATTTTACTTTTGCGTTTTTGTGAACAAAAATTTCTACGCAACCCGCATGCAGTGAGTTGGTCGTGTAGCGCGGCGCACTACATCCTTCGATATACGAAAT
>CAYTKU010000057.1:1915-3373 GCA_964438795.1 uncultured Gammaproteobacteria bacterium | reverse complement strand
CCGCGGACAAAACGGACATTTGAGAGATTATGCAGCCGAGCATACTTTGCCCCAATAAAGATCCTCTCTCCTTTGACATCCACTCCAACAAAATTTTTTTCAGGAAACATCTCGGCCAAACTGGTCGTATACGTCCCCTTTCCACAGCCAAGCTCGAGAACAAGAGGTTTCTGTGGAGAGAAAAAATCCTTCAAAAGCAACAAATCCGAGTCTTGATACACATTGTCAAAACCCTCAATCAGGCCAATCCGTTTTTGCTTGTTTCGTTTTCCCATAGAAGCCTATTCTACCTTTTTTTTGAAATTTTTCAAGATTGCGAAGAAACCCATTGTATCGTATACTAGAGGCAAGAAAACCCAAAAAATATGAAAAAATTCAAAAACTTTATTGTAAAAACTTTCCACAGCTGGAAAAAAGACGGCGCACTCTCAGAAGGGGCAGCCCTTTCCTTTTATACCATTGTTGCCTTTCCAGCACTTATCCTCTCACTCCTGTTTATCGCTGGAATATTTTTGGAAAAAGAAACCATCCAAAAAGAACTTATTTTTCAATCTCATTTTCTTTTTGGCAATCAAGGAACTGTCATTGTCGAGCAAATCATACAAAACGTTCCTTCGCAAAATACACTCAAGCTTGCCTCAATTTTTACCCTGGTTATTTTGTTATTTGGAGCCATGGGATTTTTTGAACAACTCCAAACCGCACTCAACAAAATTTGGAATGTTACACCAAAAACTCATCTCGGTTGGAAAGGATTTTTCAAAAATAAAGCGCTTACTTTTCTCATGGTGCTCGGACTCGGCGGGCTGATTATCTCGACATTGTTTATAGAATTTATACTCTCTTTTGTACTCCCTTTTGTACAAGCCAAAATACCTCTGTCCGCAGATCTTTTACAAATGGCAGGACTCAGCCTCGGATTTTTTATCACCACCTTTGTCTTTGCATTCATGTACAAATACCTTCCACAGGTAAAAATTCAGTGGCGTGATGTATTTATTGGAGCCATCATTACTTCGATACTCTTTACGCTCGGAAAATATATTATTGGTTTTTACCTTGGCAAAAGCCAAATTGCGACAGCTTATGGTGCAGCAGGTTCTTTGGTCGCATTTTTACTCTGGGTGTATTATTCTTCACAGGTCATATTTCTTGGAGCCGAATTTACCCAAAGCTATGCCAATATCTATGGCTCAAAAATAAAGCCAGACAAAGATGCACTTCGCACAGATTCTTTTTGGAACAAACTCTTTCGCAAAATATAAATCTTCCTAATCTATTTTAAAGGCATATATATTTCGATGCAGTCCAAGGCCGCAGCGAGCATCGCAGTGAGACGTAGTCAAAATCTACGTCGAACGAGAAGCACAGCGAGAACGAAGGAATGCGCGAAATTATTTGCCTTTAACCAAAGGTAAAGGTAAATGCTTGAATCCCCGGTTCAGGAATTTGTATTTC
>CAYTKU010000057.1:0-1815 GCA_964438795.1 uncultured Gammaproteobacteria bacterium | reverse complement strand
ACAATATTTCCATTGATATCTACCAAATATTTTCGTGGCCAATAATTGTTTTTGTAGGCACGCCAAGTAGCATAGTCATTGTCGAGCACGATCGGAAATTTGATACCAAATTTTTGCATGGCTTCTTCCACATTTTCTTTCTTTTTTTCAAAGGCAAACTCAGGAGTATGGATTCCAATGATCTCCAGACCATCGTCTTTGTACTTATCATACCACGCATTGAGATAAGGAAACGTACGAACACAATTGATACAACTATAGGTCAAAATATCTACCAAGATTACTTTCTTACCAACATTTTCACCAAGGGTAATCCCCTGCGTATTCACAAATCCCGATGGATTTTGAATTTCAATGTAGGGACGCACCGGAGTGGTCGTCATTTTTTCTTTCATCGCCTCCACCATATTTGTGTTGATATTTTGAGATTGTTTGTTCCAAAAAAATATGCCGAGGCCCGAGAGAGCAATCACCACCCCGATGAGAAAATATTTCATAGAGCTTCTTTAAAAATTATTGTTCAAGAGTTTCAAGAAGTTTACCCTCGATTTGAGTCACATCAAAAAATCCTTTCTCCAAAATATATGTCTGTAATTTTTTATCCATTCCCGTCATAATCAAAACCCCAACAAGAATAAACAAAATACCAAGACCACGCTTGAACCATCCTTTTGGATCAGCAGCCCACTGAATTTTTTTAACAAATTTTTGACCCAAAAACGCCACCAAAAATAATATGAGAGAGAGTCCCAGAGCATAGACAACGAGATAGACCAGACCAGTACCAAAACTTTCTGGAAGAACCGTCGCAAGAATAAGAAAATAGGTTGGCGAACAGCTGGCAAAAACAGGACCAAGTGATGCACCAATCAAAATATCTCCAAGATATGATTTTTTTTGAGCAGACTGAGCAAGGGCTTGATTGGACTTTTGCGAGAGTCGGAGTTTGAGTGAGACCGTTTCCCAAATTGTCGGGAAAACAGTAATCAGACCAATCACCGTGACGAGTATCCCAGAAAAAAACTGCCAAAAATTTTGTGGCACATCAATAAAAAATGTACTCGCCTTGAGAAGAAGGGTAAACAGAACGAGCGAGAGCGCCAATGAAACCGTAATAACCACGGGCTTCCATTTGCCCTGCGCTCCCCCTTCACGAAGGCTGCCACCAATAATGATCGGCAACAGCGGAAGTGTACATGGTGCGAGAACTGTCAGAACCCCAGCAATAAATGAAAGGATGAGCAGTGACATACTTATTTTATTTTTTCAAGAAGTGATTCAAGTGTGTTTCCACCGCTCCATTTGGTGATCATATTCCCCTGTGCATCTACCTGAACAAGCGTATGTTGGTAGGTCACACCATATTTTTTCTTCAGTTCTGTTGAACTTTCATAATCTACTTTCAAAATTTTAGTGTTTGATGGAATCTGTGAGAGTTCTGCATTGATATCCCCATCGAGCGCTTTACAGGTTGGACACCATGGCGCATAAAAAAACAAAATAACTTTTCCCTCTGCAGCAAAGGCAATTTTTTCTGCACTATAATTTTCATAGGTTCCTGGCATTTCAGCTTTCATTTCAGGCTTTTCCATCATGACACGGGTATCTACTTTTACATCCACCATAGCCTCATCAGTTTTTTCCATCATCGTCGTCGTTGGCACAACTGCTTCCATCATGACAGTGTCGGTATTTGATACCTTTGCACAACCGGCACCGACGAGAACCAAGACCAAAGCAAAAAATCCGATTCCCAAAATATTTGACTGTGTTGTTTTTTTCATAGAAAAAAATTAAATAAATTATTATGTAAAG
>CAYTKU010000056.1:0-3400 GCA_964438795.1 uncultured Gammaproteobacteria bacterium | reverse complement strand
CGTTTCAAAGGTGATGATTTGGAAGATAAGAAAAATGCACTCTCCACACTTCAAGAAGTATTTTTGACACTCAGTAAACTCATGGCACCTTTTACTCCATTTATTGCCGAAGAGCTTTGGAGTCAATTAAAAGGAATGAATAATGAAGTAATTGAGTCGGTGCATCTTGGAACATGGCCAACTGTTGAGGCGGAGTATATGAATGAAAAGGTTTTGCAAGAGATGGAAACAGTAAGAAAACTGGTTGAAATGGGGCTGTCTCTGCGTTCTGAAGCCAAAGTAAAAGTTCGCCAACCACTTGCACAATTTAGATTGTTTCAAACAAATCTATCACTTGAACTAAAAAATATTTTGGCTGAGGAACTCAATGTGAAAGAAGTGGTAGAAGTTACTTCTGATAAAGGTGAGTGGCTTGAAAAAACTGAAGGAGAAGTAAGTGTAGCCTTGAATGTAGAGGTTACTGAAGAGCTCAAAAAAGAAGGGTATGTGCGTGAACTTATTCGTGCAATCAATCAAATTCGTAAAGAACAAAATCTGACGGTTTCAGATATGGTACGATTTGAGTATGAAACAGGGGATAATCTTCTCGCAGAAGTCCTCGAAGCCTATAAAAACGAAATACAACAAGACGTTCTGGCTGAAAGCATAAAAATAGGAAACGGTATTCAAGAAGTCGAAATCGATGGAATGAAACTGAAGGTAACACTGATTAAAGTATAGAATAAATAAAAAAGCATCCTATAAATCAGGATGCTTTTTTATTGTTCGTTTTATGCAAAAGCAGGAACAAGTTTTTGAGATGATTTTTCGTTTTGGAGAGACCCAATAATATTTTCTACAAATTCTACATGAGTAGCATAATGAGCCGTTGGGGGAAGCAATTGGTATTGTATGTTGTGTTTTTTGAGTAGGTGGGTAATAAGCCGGTCAATCATATCTCGAAATTCCAGATCAGTTGTTCGAATACCATCTTCTTTGGCTTCAAGATCAAGTTTTTGTGTCTTGAAAACAAAATCATAGGTACGCATGTGGGCTACAGCGCAACGTTCAAAATTTTCAATAGCATCACTCTTTTCAATACGATACATGTAGGCAAAATTATCAATGGTGGCTCTATCAGTCAAAAGCACTTTATCCTCATGTTCAATTTTATTTTCTTCCGTTATTTGGGAGAGAAGAATCCATTTTTGGGCTTCAAGAGTCGTTTTTTCGTTAATCGGAAATGGGCAGAGCCTCGCATATTCAGGTAACAAAAGGGTTTCTTTTCCCTGACGAGAAAACATCTCGGCAATATGTTCAATAAGCGTTGTTTTGCCGGTAGAATGAGTACCAATGATGGCAATTTTCATAGGTGAAAATTTCTAAAAATAGATGCATGCATTATAGCATAGAGTAGATATTTTTTTGTTGTGGACAGATGTTTTTTTGACAGTACTGGTGTCGTCTGTTACTATAAAATTGCTTTTATTCAGATAAGAATATAATAAAAAGATATGAAACGATACATCCTATCGGCTGCCAAAAACCCAGATGCGATTTTGATTCCAATTTTTGAGGATCAAGATATTCTCAAAAATTTTCGTGAGATTGATAAACTCAGTGGAGGTGCTCTCCAAACATTGGTGATGTCCAAGGATTTTGAAGGAAAAAAAATGCAAGTGAGCTTGATCTATACAAAGAGTAAAAATTTCCCTCGTGTGTATTTGCTGGGTCTTGGAAAACAAAAAAATTGCTCGATTCGTACCTATAAAAATGTTTTGGGCTCTGGTGTTATTGCGGCACAGAGCAAAAAGGTCACAAAATTGCATATTTTATTTTCTTCTCAGTTGAAGAATCATTTTGACATTTCATTGCTCGCAAAAGAAACCGTCATTGCTGTTGATGGAGCACGTTATGCTTTTGAAGATCACAAAAATAAGGAAAGTTGCACACCACAGGTTCAAGAATGTACTTTTGAATGTACGCTCTCTGCTCAAGAGAAAAAAGAGTGGGACCGAGCAGTCATCGAGGGAAAGTGTATTTCTGAAGGAGTAGAATTGGTACGAAATCTTGGCAATACTATACCGAGTATCATGACGCCAGTTTTTTTGGCTCAAAATGCAAAATCACTCGAAACAGATACGGTCAAAGTAAAAATACTCTCTCTCTCGCAAATCCAAAAGCTCGGCATGGGCTGTTTTTTGGCAGTGAGTCAGGGTTCTATTCATGAACCCAAATTTATTATTTTGGAATATTTCGCTGGAGACAAAAAAGAGGCACCGACGGTACTGGTGGGAAAGGGGATTACCTATGATTCTGGAGGAATTTCTCTCAAGCCTGCAGATGCGCTCATTGATATGAAATTTGATATGCTTGGCGGTGCAACCGTGCTGGGTGCAATTTTGGCTGCGAGTAAGCTCAAAATCAAAAAAAATATTGTGGGACTCATTCCAGCTTGCGAAAACATGCCATCTGGAACAGCCTATAGGCCTGATGATATTTTGACTGCCATGAATGGGAAGACCGTGCTGGTGGAAAATACAGATGCAGAGGGGCGACTGATTTTGGCAGATGCCTTGGTCTATGCTCAAAAATATACACCAAAAGAAGTGATTGATCTGGCAACTCTCACAGGTCATTGTCTTATTGCACTTGGCAATGAACGTTCTGGCCTTTTTACCCAGGATGAACAGTTGGCTACAGATCTTTTGTCTGCTTCAAACCAAGTGGGAGAGCTGCTGTGGAGATTGCCACTCGGCGAAGAATATTCTGAGGCAGTCAAAGCAGATGTGGCAGATTTGCGAAATACTGGTGGGGTCGGAAATCCTCGTTATGGTGGTGCTTCGACAGCGGCTGCGTTTTTGGAAAATTTTACTGACTATCCTTGGGCACATATTGATCTTTCGTGCTCACATTATGGTGGCAAGGGCAAGCCCTGGATTCGTGGCGGTGCCAATGGTTTTGGGGTTCAAACTTTGGTAGAATACTTGAAAAAATAATATATGATAGCTCTGATTCGAGGAAAAATATTTGGAAAAAATAAAGATTCGCTCATTGTCGAGACCTCAGGAGGAATTGGATATGAAGTGCGTCTCACTGCGTCATCTTTGTCTCGATATTTGATTGGGCAAGATATTTTGCTCCATACCTATTTCAAAGTAACCGATAGTAGTCATGATTTGTATGGATTTGAAGATACGAGTGAAAAAGATTTTTTTGAATTACTCATGACTGTCTCAGGAGTTGGGCCAAAGAGTGCTATGAATATTTTGTCCCTTGGCAATATGAATGAAATTCAGTCTGCCATTGCACGCGGGGATGTAAAATACCTGACCGGGGTACAAGGGATGGGAAAGAAAACAGCAGAAAGATTGGTCGTGGAGCTCAAGAGTAAAATTACCAACATTGGTGAGAGAGAAAA
>CAYTKU010000055.1:0-3460 GCA_964438795.1 uncultured Gammaproteobacteria bacterium | reverse complement strand
TTTGGAACACTTTCTGCTGCTAACGATCGTTTTGCAAGTGGGGATGGTGCAGGCGTTGATGACGAAGCTGAAGCACATACACTGGTGGTTGGAACCAATGCTGCGAATGGGTATACCATGAGTATAAATGGAAATACACTTACGAGTGGTGGAAATACTATTACAGCAATTGGTGCTGCCAATACTGCTACAGCTCTTGGTACAGAGCAGTATGGGCTTCGTATGACTGCAGCTGGAGGAATTGGTGCTGTCAGTGCTCCATACGCAGATGCTGGTTTTGCCTTTGATAGTGCTGCTTTTCCTGATACTGTTGCTTCTGCTGGAGGTGCTTCTGCAAATACAACATACTCTGTACGCTATCTTGCCAATATTACTGCCAATACTGAAGCTGGTGCCTATACCTCGACTCTTACCTATACAGCAACCGCCAATTTCTAGCTTGTGTTGAAAGAGAGTGATTGTTTTATGAAATATTTGCTTGCTATAATTGTTTTATCTTTTTTTGCAGTGCTCACACCAGAGAGCACTGCTTCTGCTTTGACCGTTTCTCCTGCAAAAGTAGAAATAACTGGAGATCCTGGGACGACTATTTTTGGTGATATCGAGCTTTATAATGAACAATCAGAATCAAAAATATTTTTTTCTTCATTTGAAAATTTTGAACCAGCAGGAGATTCTGGCGCACCTCGGTTTATTGGAGCAAATGGTGGTCTGGCAACCTGGCTTTCTATCACAGATCAGGTAGCTCTTGAACGTGCTCAGAGAGTAAAAATTCCATTTTCTATTACTATTCCTGCTGGGACTGAGCCTGGTGGATATTTTGCTGCCATTTTTTGGAGTAATTCTCCTCCTGGAACTGGTGCGAGTGGTGAAGTTTCTATTGGTGGAAAAATTGGTATTCTTGTATTGCTTCGTGTTTCTGGAGAGGTGGAGGAGAGTGGTGGTATTTTGAATTTTGGTGCAAATAATAAAAAGTTTTTTAGTTCTGTACCAATTGCATTTTCATACCGAGTCAATAATACAGGTGGTGATAGGATTGTTCCTCTTGGTGATATTGCTATAAAAAATACATTTCGTTTCACTTCGATTTCACTCCCTGCAAATCCAAATGAGGGGAGTGTTTTGCCCTCGAGTGCTCGAAAATTTGAAGTTGTTTGGGATGAAAAGATTGAAACAAAAAATACTGTTGCTGAAAAAGAAAAAAGCACATCTTTTTTTGCGAGTGCGGGAAAGCAATGGCGTGAATTTCATTTTGGTTGGTATACTGCCAATCTTGATCTGGTTTGGGGTACAACCAATCAAACCGCCAATGCCAGTTATCATTTTTTTATTTTTCCTTGGCAACTTTTGATCATCATCACTCTTTTTGTTGGAGTTGTGTTTTTTGTTCTTCGGTTTGGTCTTAAAAAATATAATCGTTTTATTATTGCTCAAGCACAGGCTTTGAATAAAAAAAATGAATGAGGTTTTTTTCTATTCGACTATTTTTCATACCCCTAATAGTCATCTTTCTCTTGATGCCTGTTTCTGTGTATGCATTGATCGTTGATATTTCTGCCAATGTTGCTGGATGTGGAGATGGTGTGATTGGGGTTGGTGAGCAGTGTGATGGTGCTGAACTTGGTGGAGCCTCATGTTTTTCACTTGGTTTTAATCGAGGAAATCTTTCTTGTACAGGTGCTTGTACTCTCAATGCTGCTGCTTGTGTTGCCAATAACGGTGGCGGAGGTGGTGGGGGAGGTGGCGGAGGAATTTTTAGTATTCCTACCAAAAATGTTGTGTTTTCGGGTCGGGCCTATCCTTTGAGTAAAATTACGATTTTGAAAGATGGTCAGGTTGCGTTGACGACGATTGCTGGGCCGGATAGCAATTTTAGTGCTTCTATTAGTGGACTCTCTACGGGGACGTATCTCTTTGCTGTGTATGGTCAAGATAGTTCAGGCATTCGTTCGAGTCTTTTTACTTTTTCTATTTACATTACTTCGGGTGTTACGACCAAAATTGGTGGAATTTTTGTGGCACCAACGATTTCTGTTGACAAAAGTGAAGTACGAAAGGGTGATACCGTAACAATTTTTGGTCAGAGTATTCCTGATTCAAATATTACGATTTCTGTTCACTCCAATGAAGAATTTTTTTTGCAGAAAAAAAGTGATGAAAAAGGTGTGTATCTGGCTCAGTTTGATACATCGGTCCTTGAAGTCGGTGGACATTCTACCAAATCCAAATCAACCTATGAGGGACAAATTAGTCCCTATGGAAAGAGTGTTGGTTTTTTGGTTGGAACTCGAAATATTCTTGAAACAGATAATCCAATTGAAAAAAAGAGTGATGTGAATTCTGATACAAAAATCAATTTGGTTGACTTTTCTATTTTGGCTTATTGGTACAAGAGGGAGAGTCCTCCGCAAAATGTTGATTTGAATGCGGATGGAAAAATAGATTTAGTCGATTTGAGTATTATGGCTTTTTATTGGACAGGCTAACCGTATGCAAATTTTTTTTCGATTCATTTTTTCTTTTGCTGTTGTTTCTTTTTGTTTTTTTGCAATTGTTCCTGTCTTGGGGGCAAGCATACGAGTAGAGACTCCGGATACTCCTGTCCCAGTTGGACAAGAATTTTTTGTACCCATAACTTTGGACACGCAAGGCGAATCAGTCAATGCGATTGAGGGGAACATTGCATTTCCTCATTCTCTCCTCGAAATGGTAGATATCGAATCTGGCAATTCAATTATAAATTTTTGGATAGAAAAACCTCAGAGGCAAGGAGCGGAAAAGATTATTTTTTCTGGAATTACTCCTGGTGGTTTTGTCGGATCAAATCAAAATATTTTTACGGTTGTTTTTCGTGCCAAAGAATCAGGGCTTGGCAATATTCACGGGAGCAAATTTCAAGTTTTGCGTCATGATGGTATGGGAACCGTACTTCCTTTGGAAATAAACACTGCTTGGGTACAGGTCAATACTTCAACTTCTGTTGATTTTTTTGATCAGATGGACAGAGAGGATCGAGAAATACCAGAAACGTTTGTTCCTTTTATCACACAAGATCCACATCTTTTTTCTGGGAAATATACTTTGATTTTTTCGACGCAAGACAAAGGTTCTGGAATTGATCATTATGAAGTAAAAGAAGGGAAAAATGCACTGTATGAGAGAGTCGAAAGTCCCTATATGCTGAGAAATCAAGCACTTGATACAGATATATTTGTAAAAGCTGTGGACAATTTTGGAAATGAACGAGTTATTGTGATAGAAGGTGAGAATAAAATTTCCTGGTATGAAAATATTTTGAAATCTGGTATACTATTGATTGGAATATTTTTCATCATTGCAATTGCCTGTCTTGTATGTTTCAAACGTTTTCGAAAATCCTAATTTTTTTTGCATTTCTTCTCTTACCTCTTTCTGCAAAAGCAGCAACGCTTTTTGTCTCTCCTTCTTCTGGTACATACAA
>CAYTKU010000054.1:2203-3477 GCA_964438795.1 uncultured Gammaproteobacteria bacterium | reverse complement strand
ACGGTTTCAGATACTATTTCATCGCCCTCACCGGGCTGCTTTTCACCTTTCCCTCACGGTACTCGTTCACTATCGATCATTATTGGTATTTAGCCTTAGACCATAGTCGGCCTGGATTCTAACAAGGTTTCACGTGTCTTGTTATACTCAAGAACATAACACTGCGAGATTTATATATTTCGTCTACGGGTCTATCACCCTCTATGGTGCTCCGTTCCAGGAGTCTTCGACTATACATAAATCATTCACAGCCGGTATAGCAGGTAACCGACGTTATGTCTTACAACACCTTTTACTGCAACAGCCTGACTTTTCGATACCTGTCCTAAAGAGTCCGAAGACTTTTCATTTCAAATATCTTCACAGTAAAGGTTTGGGCTTTTCCCCGTTCGTTCGCCACTACTAAGGGAATTTTGTAACAATCAACTCTCATGCTCCCACGTCTTGCGACAAGGAGCTGAAAGTTGAAAGTTATCACGTTGTTTTCTTTTCCTCTGGCTACTGAGATGTTTCACTTCACCAGGTCTTCTTCATGCACCTATGTATTCAGTACATGATAATCACTCTTTCGAATGATTGGGTTCCCCCATTCGGAAATTTCCGGATCAAAGGTTGCTTGGGACCTCCCCGAAACTTATCGCACCCTGCAACGTCCTTCATCGACCAATAATGTCAAGGCATCCACCGTGTGCCCTTTTGCACACTACGAAAACACAAAATTGTGCTTCTTTTTTTGTTACTTACAATTTGCTTGATTCTCTAACTTATTCAATTGTAAAGACCTGTCAGATTCAACCTCACAGCTCGTTCGGATGGTTCCGACTGAACTGTGAAGGTAAATTTTTGTTCAAAAAAACCGCAGAAAGCGGCTCGTCAATCAACGGTTCGCTCTTGGGATCCTACAGAATGTATTGTACTTGGATATACATTATTTTTGTATTTTTAAGTACCATTTCAGAGGTCCAAGAGAAACTCAGGGACATGTGTATTGAAAATCAATTGTAATCTATCTTCGTGAACGGCATTTTAACAGATGGGTAAAGGCTTGTCAAGTGCTTGTCTTTTGGGTAAACTGTGGATAACGATTATCCTATGCTCAACATCAAAATTATAGTTCTTGGAAAGATCAAAGAATCCTACTGGAAAGAAGCTGAATCCGAATATCAAAAACGCCTCAAACCCTATGCAAAAATAGAGCTCGTTGAGATACCCGAAGAGCCTTTTCGGGACAGTGATGATCGAGAGAAAATCAAACTCAAAGAAGCAGATAAGAT
>CAYTKU010000054.1:0-2103 GCA_964438795.1 uncultured Gammaproteobacteria bacterium | reverse complement strand
AAAAAAACCTCCCAGAAGGAGGACTTATTGTTGCTTTGCACGAAGCTGGAAAACAATTTTCTTCTCATCAATTTGCAAGCTTTTTGGAAGAACATTCCACTCGTGGTGAAACAGTAACACTTATTATTGGTGGTCCGCTTGGGCTACATCAATCAATTTTGCAATTGGCAGAAGTACAACTTTCTCTTTCGCAATTAACTTTTCCACATCAGATGGTCCGGACGATTCTCCTCGAACAAATATATCGTGCTGTCACCATCCAAAAAGGCAAACAATACCATTACTAAAAATTCACAATTGCTTCCCATTCTTTTTTTGTCACAGGCTGAACAGATAATCGAGATTTTTTGAGAAGCACCATTGAATGACACACAGAAATATATTTTACTTCTGTCAAAGATACTGTCTTTTTTAATTCTTCAACAGGTGCAATGTCTACACATTCCCAAACTCCTGTATCATCAGTAGAATCAGGATGAGCAAAAGCAATAACTTTTCCAACACCAACAATTTGTTTTTCTTTTCCACTGTGATAGACAAACACCAAATCCCCTACCGACATTTTCTTCATATTATTGCGTGCCTCATAGCTCCGCACTCCGGTCCACTCGGTCCTGCCATCCTTTTGAAGTTGACTCCAAGAGTATGTCTCTGGTTCAGTTTTTAGCAGCCAATAGTTCATAGCAATTTTACAAAATTACAAAGCAACTTCCCCCCTCTAGTGTTTCTTTCCATTTTTCTACCAATGGATTGCATGAAAGTTTTTCATGTACTACCTGTGCCAATCTTCCACTCCCAATACCATGAATAACTTTACAATAGGGTATATGATTTTGTGAAAGATAAAATAATTTTTGTTCTAACAAATCAATTGCATCAGGAATATTATCACAAGCATGCAAATCTATTTCAAAAATATTTTGATCAATCTCTGCAGCAAAAAATACATCATCAGACATATATGAGTGTTAGAATCCAGGTACTGGAATAAACACAGGACTTCCACCAAACCCTACTTCAACCGTAAGATTATCTTTAAAACGAAAATACTCATAGCCAAGTGGCGCGCTTTTAGTACTTTCAGGAAAATTTATTTTTTTCACTTGTAAAAAATTCGTTATACAAAGCTCGAGCCCACAGCGAAACAAAAGATTTTTTGCATTTTCAGAAACAGCCGGAAGAAAATTGACTCGATCAAAACTTCTACTTGGATCAACAAAAATAACCTTATTGCTCAGAGGATCCAAAATTTTTCCTCGCAAAAAATTATTTGGATTACTCTCTCCTTTTGGATCTTTTATAAACCAATTATACGTTAAATATTTTCCATTTTGAATCTGCCGTGGCAAAAGATCTTCTTCATAAAAATCTTTTTGCAATGGCCAATCATTGGAAACAGTGATTTTTTCAAGAACAAAGTTTTGTTTTTGTGCAATATCTATTTTATGAAGATAATACGTTGAGCTGACATTACTCGTCTCAACTTTGAGATAAAAAATGTATTTATGATCCGGTGTCATCTCAGCCAAACGAATAAGAGAAGTATCTGGAAGCAAAAATGTATAGTTGGGATACCCTTCTTTTGGTATTTCGCAATGACTGCCTTGCACATCCTCGAGAAGTGCATTGAGGAGTTCCACAGGATAGCTCAAAATCATTTCATTTTTGCTCGGATCTCCACAAAATCCAAAACTTTTGAGAACTTTTTTGGTATTTTGTTCTTCTATACTAAGAGCAGGCGGAAGTGCTGGCAGAGCATCTATTACAACCTGACGAACAACTGTCCTAGGAGATCCTTCAGCCGTATTTGAAGTTACAGTTGGTGTGTTATTATTTTCATGTACAGCAAAAAAATTTTGACGATGAAATAAAAATGCAACACCTGCCAAAAGCAAAAAAAGTCCGACAACGAGAAGAAGTGAATTGACTTGTCGATAGCCCATAAAAACTGTTGTACAAAAAAAGAAGTGTTCACTTCTTTTATTATATGCTTTTTTTGTGAATTTTTCAATTTGAGTGCCGACGGGGAGACTCGAACTCCCACACCCGAAGGTACGTGCTCCTAAGGCACGCGTGTATACCAGTTTCACCACGTCGGCTTAA
>CAYTKU010000053.1:0-3489 GCA_964438795.1 uncultured Gammaproteobacteria bacterium | reverse complement strand
TATTTATGACGTGATTATGATATACGATTTTCAAAAAAAAGTCAATATTTTTCCGAAGTTGAGGCTTTTCTGAGAGTATTTTCTCTTTCTGACTGGTTTTCTTCTCATAACTTTGCTATGATACCTTCATATTATTAAGCCAAAAGTATGCTCAAAAAATCGTATGTAGAACAACTCAAAAAAGACCTGCATGAATATGCCCTGATTCGACGTGATGTTATAAAAAGTTCTGACGATGCACTCCACCATGCCAAACGGGTTATTTTTGATCTGCACCGAGGGGATATCAAGGAAGCTGACAAAAAGCTTGCTCAGGTAGAAACCATCATGAAAGATCTGAACAAAAAATACAAAAAAAATAACAAGATCCATGATGAGGGAGCCTATATGGCCGCTCTCGAAGAATACGTAGAAGCCAGCCTGATGTATCAGTTTGTGGTCAAAGGAACACTCGGAGAAGTGAAAGGACTCCCGGTCACTGGTGAATCATATTTGGCAGGACTCTGCGATGTGCCAGGAGAACTCTTTCGTTATGCAGTCCGAGCCGCGACCAATCATGATATTGCTACTGTCAAAAAATGTGCTGATACCGCGAGTGAAATCATTGGCGAACTCATGGAATTCAATCTTACCAAATATCTTCGTAGCAAATTTGATCAAGCCAGACAAGCTTCACACAAACTCGAGATGGTGGTCTATGAAGTAACGCTGCGAAAAATCTAAGAGCAAGGTTGAACTATATATGTCACCAAAGACACTCCTAAAAAAAATCCTTCCCAAAAAAATATATAATCTCAAACATCTCTTGCTCGCCTGGTATGGAGCCTACAAATATGGCCATCCATCGGAGGAGATTTTGGTTATTGGTATTACGGGGACCAGTGGCAAATCCAGCACCACGTATTTTTTGCGTCAGATGCTCGAGTATGCAGGGTTCAAAGTCGGTTCGCTTTCAACTATAGATTTTTATGTGGCAGGGGAGCACAAACTCAATGATCAAAAGATGACTATGCTCGGGCGTTTTCAAATCCAAAAATATTTGCGTGAAATGGTCAGCAAGGGATGCGATATTGCAATAGTTGAGACCACTTCCGAAGGAGCAGTGCAGCACCGTCACAAATTTATCAATTACGACATCATGGTCTTGACCAATCTCTATCCTGAACATATTGAGTCACATGGAAGTTTTGAAAATTACAAAAATGCCAAGCTCAGTATTTTTGAATATGTGAGTCACTCCAAAAGAAAAAAAGTCTTTGGAAAGTGGAAGAATCTGACGTGGGGAGAATCTATTCCAAAAATTTCTGTCGTAAATGCAGATCTGAGCGATACAGAAGATGTTTTTGAAGGAACCGCAAATGAATTTGTCAGTACTCCTTTTGATCACAAATATACTTTTGGTAAAAAATCTCGCGATGAGCATCTGCTGGGTTCACCTGCCCAGAATCATTTTCAATTGTTTCAGCCTCGAGTTACCGAGAGGGGACTCGAATTCAAGATTGGACAAGAACCATTTGTAGCACCACTTTTTGGTGAGCACAATATGATGAATATTCTTTGTGCTATTGAGATCTGTCACATCCTCGGTATTGATTGGCATACCACGCTCAAAGAGGCGGTGAGTCAACTCAAGCCTCCAGCTGGGCGCATTGAATTTATCAGAGAGGCAGAGTCGTTTGGATTTCGTGTGATTGTGGATTATGCGTTTGAACCAGTTGCGATCGAAAAGCTTTATGAAGTGGTAAAAAAAATACAACCGAAGCGGGTGATTCATGTTTTTGGGTCAACTGGCGGTGGCCGAGATGTATCTCGTCGTTTTACTGTGGGAGAGTATGTGGGTATTCATGCCGATGTTTGTATTGTGACTGACGAAGATCCCTATGATGATGATCCTATGCAGATCATCGAAGACGTCGCGAGCGCAGTAGAAAAAACTGGCAAAAAACTCGGCACAAATTTGTTCAAAATTCTCTCTCGATCCGAGGCCATCCAAAAAGCGATAGATCTGGCACAGCCAGGTGATTTGGTCTTAGTCACAGGCAAAGGGAGCGAACAAAAAATGGTCGTAAAAGGAAAAATGATTCCCTGGGATGATCGAGAACAGGTCAAAGCTGCATTGAAAAATAGAAAAGAAAAAAAATCCATGGTATAATAGTCTTATGATGCGTAAAGAACAAACTTCAACTCTTCGGAGATTTTTTGGTTCACGACTTTTCTTGGTACTTGTTATTTTGGCCATAGTACTCATTGTTTTTGGATATGCCAGAACATATTATCAGGATTACAAGGTGAAACAAGAAATTGAAAATCTCCAAAAGGAAGTAGACAATTTGCAAAAAAAGAAATTTCAATCCATGGAACTGCTCAAATATGTGACCAGTGATGCTTTTGTTGAAGAAAAAGCCAGAACTGAGCTCAATTTAAAAAAGCCTGGTGAAAAAGTTCTCATTATTCCGAGTACGACTGAGAATGTTCATGAAAAAACGTTTGATCAAAGCACTTTAGAATCTGGACAGAAAATTTCAAATAGTTTAAAATGGTGGTATTACTTTACCCACAAGGCCCTGCCGTAGAGCCTGCTAAGAATTTTTATATGGAAGAAAAAACTGTGAAAAACAAAAAAATGTCACCTTTGGTATATGTATTCTCTGGAGTCCTTGCTACCGTAGCTCTTGTCCTCATTATTGGTGTTGGAATTGTGGTGGTTCAAGTACGCAACGTTTCCTCTAATCCTACGATCATAAAAATTGCTGGAATGCTCAATGTCTCTGCTGCACAAGTCAATGGCAAAGATATTTCATACCAAGACTATATTGGAGATGTCCAAACACTCAAACGATTTTATTCTTCCCAAGGTGCTGAATTTCCACCCGTGAGTGATCAAGATATTTCAGATATGACGATCAGTCGTTTGGTAGCCAATACACTGATTGCTGAACTCTCAAAAAAATATAACGTTGAAGTAACAGATGCGGATCTTGAGGCAAAAAAACAAGAACTTTTGGCTTCATTTGAAGATCAGGCACAAGTAGATGCAGAACTTCAAGCAAATTATGGTTGGAATTTTGATACCTATCTGCAAAAAGTTATTCGTCCTTTGATTTTGGAACAAAAACTTCAGGAAGCTTTTAGTTCGAGTACTGATAGTACCTTTGCGAATTTTGAACAAGAAGAGGTCCGTGCTCGCCACATTCTCTTTGTAACTGAAGAAGGAAAAGATGAAGAGGCTGTGAAAAAAGATGCACAATCTGTGCTCGAGAGACTCAAAAAAGGAGAAGAATTTGAAAAATTAGCTGCAGAATTTGGCAGTGATGGTACAAAAGATGTTGGTGGTGATCTCGGTTGGTTTCCAAAAAACGCTATGGTAAAAGAATTTGCTGATGCGGCATTTGCTCTTGAAAAAGGACAGCTCAGTGATCTGGTCAAATCTGAATTTGGCTACCACATCATCAGGGTTGATGACAAACGAACTGGAAAAGATTTTATTAG
>CAYTKU010000052.1:0-3830 GCA_964438795.1 uncultured Gammaproteobacteria bacterium | reverse complement strand
GAGGGTTTTTTGTTTGCCACACATCGCGAGCTATGATACAATTTCTCTATATAAATTCTTTCTATGTATTCAGGCCCCCTCTTTATAGCATCAGATCATGGTGGTTATGCCCTCAAAAATCGGCTGGTTCGGTATCTTGAAAATGAGTTAAACCTCAAAATAGAAGATCTCGGGCCAAAACAATACGATCAAACCGATGATTATCCGCTCTATGCCGAGCAAGTAAGTCAAAAAGTCCTTTCTTCAGAGGGACGAGGCATCCTTATTTGCAAAAATGGCATTGGAGTCTGTATCGCAGCCAATAAATTTGATGGCATTCGTGCCGGGATTGGATACAACCTCATGGCCGCCGAGACCATGATGCTGGATGACAATACCAACATACTTTGTTTGGCCTCCAAACTCGGAAGTGAAGAACATGCCATGGCAATACTGCGAAAATGGCTTGAAACAGATTTTAGCGAAGCAGAAAGACACTCTCGTAGACTCAGCGAAGTAGCAGAAATTGAAAAGGAAAACTAACATGCAAGCATTTTTTCACTCACTCTCTCAACTAATATGGATATCCAAATCATCCCAACCATCAATGTCAAAACACAAGACGACTTTGTCCAGCAACTGCGTGCTATTGAAGCAGTAGCGCCACTTATCCAAATAGACATTGCTGATGGCAAATTTACTGACTTTGAAAATTGGCATGATCCAGAGCTTATCCGTGCCATGAATACGAATGTCGCCTATGAACTCCACCTCATGGTGGAGGAACCACGCAAAGAAATGAATACTTGGGGAAGACTCGAAAACATCTCTCGTATTATTATTCATGCAGAATCTCATTACCCTCCTGTAGAAACAGGTGCCCACAACATACTGCTCGATACCATGCCAACGTTTTTTGCCTACGGTGCTGATGTCTCTGTAGCACTCAAACCTGAGACTCCGATCGAAATACTCGAACCACTCATGCAACACCTTTACAGTGTCACGCTCCTTGGAGTAGAGCCAGGTCCTTCTGGACAAACTGCCAATATACACCTCCTCAAAAAAATAAAAGACCTTCGAGAAAAACACCCAACGATTCGTATTGAAGTCGATGGTGGAATAAATGAAGAAAATATTCAAGATGTTGTACGATCTGGTGCCAATATTATTTGTGTTGGTTCAGCAATATTTAGCAATGGAGATCCAAAAGAAAACTACCTTCGACTCAAAGAGCTCGTCGAGTCTGCCTAATTCATTTTTCTCATTTTTATATATGCTTGATCTTGTCATTATTGGTGCTGCTGCTGCCGGATGCTCTGCGGCTGTTTATGCAGCTCGAAGAAATCTCAATTTTGTCGTCATTTCCAAAGATATTGGTGGCGAAGTTGCCCTGTCTGGAGACGTTGATAATTGGCCAGGAACCCTTCATACCACGGGCGTTCAGCTCGCAGATGATTTTCACAAACACGCAATCTCGTATGGAGTAAAATTTGAAAATGGACTTGAAGTTACTGATATTCTCCAAGAAAAAAATTACCATATTGTTGTTACAAAAGACTTTCATGGGAATGAAAAAAGATTTGAAACCAAAACAGTCCTGATTGGGAGTGGCATTCATCCACGCAACCTTGGTGTAGCCGGTGAAGTTGAGCTCAAGGGACGTGGTGTCACCTACTGTACGGTTTGTGATGGGCCTCTCTTCAAAAATAAAATTACTTGTACGGTTGGTGCAGGCAATTCTGCCCTTGAATCAGCTCTAATGATGGGAACCATTGCAAGCAAAGTATATCTGCTGACAAAATTTTCAAATACAAAAGAAACCAATGGTGGATTTCCCAAAGGAGAAAATATTTTGATTGATAAAGTGAAACAGATGAATAATGTAGAAATTATCTACGAAGCAAATACCAAAGAAATAACTGGAGAAAAACTCGTCACAGGAGTAAAATATACAGATGCCAGTGGAGCTGAACTCAAAGAAATTGCAGTCCAAGGTGTGATGATTCATATTGGAAATATACCCAACTCAAGCTTTGTCAAAAATATTACAAAAAATCCTGCAGGAGAAATTGAAACGGACAAAATTGGGCAAACCAATATCCCCGGAATTTTTGCGGCCGGCGACGTTACCAATATTCCGTACAAACAAATTTCTATCTCATCCGGACTCGGTGTCACCGCCGTACTCGCTGCTATAGATTATATCAATAGATGGCACGAATAATATGTTTTTTGAATCATTTTTTCCAACCCTTCCTACCAACCCCATAGAAATTCTTGTCTATGTTCATCTTGGTATTGGTATTTTTTTGCTCTTTTACGCAACATTTATTGAGCTTGAACACCGTCAAGACTTGATGCGTATTCTCGGAGCCGCCGCCCTTCTTCTCTATGCTATAGTTCACAGCAATACTGCCCTGATCTGGGTCGCTAGTGCCATCTTGCTCGGAAGCGCAATCCAATTTGGAGAAATTCTCCTCGGACTCCATAAACACGGACCAGAAGATCTCAAGCGCTACCAAAAAATGTGGCGACTAAAAAAACACAAATAATATGTTTGATGTTATCACCCTCGGAGATTGCACCGTCGACACCTACGCCATGATTGATGAAAAAAATCCTGACGTACATCTTTCTGGTGACAAAAAACTCCTCTGCCTCGAATATGCCGACAAAATAAATATTTTTGAAGCTGGTGAAGCCGTTGGTGGCAATGCAGCCAATGTTGCTGTTGCCACAAAAAGACTTGGACTTCGCTCAGCCATATTCACACAGCTTGGTACAGATTTGAATGCCAAGTTTATTATTTCAGAGCTCAAAAAAGAAAAAGTAAATACAGAGCTTATCTCCCAAAATAAAAAACACAAAACTCGCTATTCTCTTGTGTTGAACTATGCTGGAGAGCGAACCATTCTTTCCTATAAAACAAAAATAAATTATACACTCCCATCTCTCCCAAAAACACAGTGGATCTACTACACCTCTTTAGGAGAAGGATTTGAATCGCTTCAAACAAAACTCATATCCTATCTCAAAAAGCACCCAGAAACACGCCTCGCAGTAAACCCTGGATCCTACCAAATAAAAAAAGGCCTTGCCCATTTCAAAAAAATACTTCCTTTTACTGATATACTTTTTGTAAACAAAGAAGAAGCCAAAAAAATCACCAATCAAAAACTCTCTCCTCCAGAATTATTTGCCAAAATTCATGATCTTGGAGCAAAAATGATTGTCCTCACGGATGGAAAAAACGGCTCATACGCCAGCGATGGCATCATGAAGTACTTTCTCGGCCCGTACAAAGTAAATCCTGTTTCAAAAACCGGTGCAGGAGACGCCTATGCGAGCGGATTTTTGAGTGCCATCATCCTCGGCAAACATACCACAGACGCCATGCAGTGGGGCAATGCGAACGCAGTATCAGTTATCAGCCATATTGGTGCACAAGTCGGACTCCTCACTCCCAAACAAATACCAACTTTCCTCAAAAAATTCAAAAATACCCCAGTAAAGAGTCTCTAACCCCTTGACTTTTTTCTCTTTTTTATGTAGGATTTTGTGTCTCTTGCCAGACATTTTTTTCTTTCTATGAAAACAAAAAAACAACCAAAAAATATTATTGTTTTTGTCCACAAAATCCCTGAAGGAACTATTGAAATAATTCGAAAATACCAAAAGAAAAATAAAGTTGCCTATCGAATTGCACTTCTCACAGATCTCAAAAAAAATACACAACAAAAGAAAGATGTTGATTTGTATCTCTCTTGTGAGACATCTTCTGAAACAGAAATTCAAAAAATGCTTCTCCCTATACAAGACCAAATTCTCGCAATAACCGCACGAGGAGA
>CAYTKU010000051.1:0-3885 GCA_964438795.1 uncultured Gammaproteobacteria bacterium | reverse complement strand
ATTCTCACAACACTCAAAAAACTTTACCCAAAACTCGAAAAATTTTTGGATGCTTCTACTGACTATGAATTCCTGTTTGCCGTTATCCTCTCAGCACAAACCACTGACAAAAAAGTGAATCAAGTCACTCCGCTGCTCTTCAAAAAATATCCCAAACTCAATGACTATGTAAATGCAGACAAAGATGAATTCACATCCTCAATAAAACAAATTGGCCTCTACAAGACAAAGGCCAAAAATATTCTTGCCACTGCCAAAATTCTTCAAGAAAAATATAATGGAAAAATTCCGAGCACAATGGAGGAACTTCTCGAACTTCCAGGAGTCGGAAGAAAAACCGCAAACGTCGTCCTCGGATATATTCATGGACTGACCGAAGGGATTGCTGTTGATACGCATGTCATTCGCCTGTCACAAAAATACGGTCTCACCAAAAATACTGAAGCCCAAAAAATAGAAAAGGACCTGATGCAGATCCTTCCACGAGATGAATGGTTTCAATTTACCAACCGTATGATTGCTTATGGACGAGAGTATTGTCCTGCTCATACACACGACCATACCTCTTGTCCGATCACTCTTGCTCTCAAAAAAATCTCTGCCAAATGACAGAGATTTTTTGAAAATTATTGTTTTATTTCTTTTCTGGAGCAGCCGCCTCAGCGTCAGCACCCTCTTCTTCTTTCTTCCCTTTCTTTTCAGAAACTTCAATCTTTGAAAGGTCAATTGCAGCCGTATCTGCAGCTTCCATTGCTTTGATTTCTTCTTCACTCATTGGAGCAGCAACCTTGGCAATAACACTTTCTGCATCATCAAGAGGTTCTACACCAGCTGGAAGTTTCAAATCTTTGATAAAAATAGCAGCATCAAAATTGCTCAGAGATGACACATCCACTTCCACAAAGTTGATAAGATCTTTTGGCAAACAACGAACATTCACAGATTCTGCTTGTTGGACCAAACTTCCACCAAGTTCCTTGACAGCAGGAGCAAGACCAATGAGATGAATTTCTACCTGAACCTCAAGTGGTTTGTTCATATCAATCTGACGGAAATCCACATGAGTAATTTTTCCTTTTACAGAATCAAACTGAATATCTTGCAAAAGTACCTTGACTGGAGCACTGTTTTCAAGAGTAAAATCTACGAGAGTTGATTCACTGACATTTCGATACAGTTTTTCGAGTTCTACCCCAGACACAGAAAGAGAAACTGGAGTCATGCCAGCCCCATACATAACACCAGGAACTCGGCCTTGTGCACGAAGACTTTCAGCATTGCCAGTACGACTCTGAGCGACAATAGAAAATGGCATAAATATTTATGAAGTTAATAAATGAATAAATTCTTTTGAATTTTGGAAAAGACAATCATGAAAACCAAGTACAGATTCTTCATCGAGAGCATCCTTGTGATGAAAATGTTTTGCATCAAGAGCACTCAAATCTGTGAGCATCCCCACAGAACTCATTCCAAGTTTTGAAATGACAATGAGAGCGAGCATGGCATTGGCACAGTGGCTACACGTCAAATGTACCAAATGAGTCCCAGTTCCTTCTTCAACAATCTCAAATGCCTCTTTGGTATATTCTGCCTTGCACTGTGGGCAGTTTTTCATGAGTTTTATTTGATCAAACAAAGAGTTTTGTTTGTCATTATACGGTTTTTTCTCCATATTTGGAGTGTCAAGATAATACCAAAAAAATATCCCTTCGTCAAGAGGAAGAGGTATGAAAAGTATACCACCCTACTCGATAACTGTCTAGCAAACAAATCTTTGACGACTCATTTCATGGCAATTTTCTGCATTTTTGGAAGCGATCGAACCACACTTTGAACAATACCAAGCAGCAAAAAGTTCATAATCAGGGAGGAACCACCATAGCTCAAAAATGGCAATGTTACTCCCGTAACCGGCAAAACACCCGTCGCCCCGCCAATATTGACAAAAATTTGAACAAAAAACAAAATCGCTGTTCCAAACAGAATAAAGGCACAAAAATCATCTTCTGTCCTCCGAGCAATCGACAAAAGTCGCCACAATAAGCCAATAAATAGAAATAATACCAATGAAATTCCTACAAAACCAAGCTCCTCTCCAATCACCGATATAATAAAATCGGTCTGAGCTTCTGGCAAAAAGTGCAGCTGACTCTGCGAACCAAAGCCAAGACCCCTGCCAGTGATCTGTCCCGCCCCAATCGCAATAATTGACTGTGAGACATTATAACCAGACCGAAGGGGATCTTTTTCTGGATACAAAAAATTCAAAACCCGATCCTTTTGATAAGGCGCAAAAAGAAAAAACCATGAAAAAAGCGTCGCAGCACCCAAAAAAAGCATCAATCCTCCAATGTATTTTTTTTGAACTCCTGCCAAAACCAACATCCCAAACCAAATCGCACCAATCACTGATGCTGATCCCAAATCTGGTTGCAACAAAATCAATCCACAGACAATCAATGTAGAAAGCCCACTTGAAACCACAAATTCCAACCGATCAAATCGCCTTCCCTGCTTATTTATCCACCAACTGAGCATCAAAATACATCCTATTTTCGCAAATTCTGCAGGCTGAAAAGAAAAACCAAAAACACGAAACCAACCTGTGGTTCCACGAATAGTATCACCAAAAATCAAGACACCCACCAAGAGTAACAGGGCAATCCAATACGACAACTGTGCGCTTGAACGAAACACACTCACATGAAGAGATCCCAGCAAAAAAAGCCCACCAAGACCCAAAAAAAGAGCAAGACTCTGAGTAGGAAAAAAAGTCAATGTATCACCACGAGAAAGATCAATACTATAAATAGCAGAAAGCCCAACAGCAACAATACCGAGAGCAAAACCAATAATAATCCAGTCAAACCGTTTCAATTCTGACCAGAGAAAAAGAAAAAAATTCATAATTCATCAATCACTCGAAACAGGCAAAAATTCAGTTTGGTCAAATATATCCATGACAGGAATAAGCTCAATATCATCAATGCCAACAATATCAAATACTGGTCGGATATCTACAGGAAAAGTCTGAGCAGAGCGAAAATCTTTGATCGACACCGGGATTACTCCTTCTATACTATTTCCAGACAGGAGTACCAGAGCAAAACGGGCTTCATAATAACTATATGCCGTATCATTTTTTATATCAAAAGTAATACGAGATGGGACAGGACCACCAATTCCATTTTTTTCAATAAAAATATTTTCTACCAAAAAATTCAGACGTGATCCAATATAGGATTCTACATTTGAAATAACATGTGGATCAATCCTTCGCCACCGTGTATCTTCAATAACAAGGCGTGCCCCAGCTGGATAGATCTGACTTTCAAATCCATACAACGTCAATGGAAATTTTTTTTCAGGCAAAACCGTAACCACTTTGGATGGAGTTTCACCCCCCTCAAAAACATATTTATACCTCAGCCGTGCAACAAAATCTGGATTTGGGTTTTGGGCCATGGCAACAAAATCATACATTTCACCCGTCTGAAATATTTTGACTGAGTCAATAAGCAACTTTTCAGCTGCATAATTTTGCTGAATTTGTGTATAATTTTCAAAACCTTGCACGGTCTCAAGACGATTTTCCCGATCCACCCAAAAACCAGAAAAAAGATAACTCCCGAGCATCACGATCGAATACAATCCACCGATCACGATCCATGCAATCAAAACTCCAATCGTTATTTTACGCAAAAAAATCTTGTTTCGAACAAACCAACCAGAAAAAGCCAAGTCTTTGTTACTGAGCTCCCCTGTTGGGTCTGTATATTGTGAGAGTTTGCTTGGAGGTTTGGCTGACATAGTTGCTGTATGCGAATATATTGAGTTTATTATACTGCAAAAAATTCAAAAAATCCAATCATGTAATAAATT
>CAYTKU010000050.1:0-4047 GCA_964438795.1 uncultured Gammaproteobacteria bacterium | reverse complement strand
GTGCTTCGAGAAGAGCTTCGTCGTATGATAGAAAGGCAAAAGCCAACACCATCCTATCCTCATCAATCACCAAAAGCTCAAGAAAACAGGCCTACTTCAGAAACCCCCAAAACTCGCATAGAATCCCTGTTTGAACGGGCTCTTGGGCTTCTTTTTTCACAGCCAGAAAAAGCTCCGCTCTTTTTCCAAAAATTTGAGGATAATTGGGTAAAAAGCACTCGTTATGCCCCTCTTTACGAAAAGATGAAATTGGGGTATACTATGGGAAATACAGATTTTTCTGGTCTAAATTTGGAGCATGGCGAAGAAATTGCGATTCTTTTGATGCATACAGAACTCGATGGAAATTCCAGCGAGGTTTTTGATATAAAAAAAGAATTTGAGATAATTTCAGGTGAAATAAAAAATGAGTGGGTGAAGCACAAAAGAAAAGAAATCACTCGTGCTCTCGAATTGGCTGAAAAAGAGGGCCGAAAAGAAGATGCACAGGCACTTTTGCAAGAGTTTCAACAAATTAATTAATCTTTGTTATAAATAAATTAAATTTTTTAAAATTTTGTTGGTTATTTTTTTAGGGAGAGACGACGAATTCCTTTTTGGGCACATTAGCGAAGTGTCCGGGCATGGTTCGAGGCCAAAGGCCGAGAGAGGACATGAGCTACGTAGTGAGCGAGCTCGCTGGGCGAGCGAACGGCACAAAAAGAAATTCGGCGGATCTTTTAAAAAATAACTAGTTCAGAAATAAAAAATTCAATTTATTTAGAACATTTGTTTCTTTTGTGTTCAAGAAACTCAAGACGACAATTCAAAAAAAGGTAGTCAAAACGGCTGCTAAACTCAAAAAAACAGCTCCAAAGGCTGATTCTATTCGTGCCAAAAAGGCACCAAAACCTGCTTTAAAACCAAAGCAGAAAACTACAAAGATCGTAAAAAAGTATAAAGTACCACCAAAATATCAGGCGAAAACTCGAATTTTGGTAGCTTCTGAACCACTCGATCCACCAACTGAATCTCAGATGTGGCATTTGATCGAAAAGGGACGAGGTCGAGGATTTTTGACTGAGACTGAAATTTTTCAAACTTTTCCGCGTCTCGAAGAGTATCTTCCTGAATTTGAAGGTTTTGTTGATGCTCTCGAATATAGTGGGGTGAATATTGTTGAAATCAAAACTGGACTTTTGGGACAAGTAGCTGAGCATAAAAAAATTCTTGAATCAGTCCAAGGTGACCAGCCTGATATGGCAGATGGAGTATTTGATCTTGGAAATATTGCACAGGACTCTATTCAAATGTACTTGCGAGAAATTGGAAAAATTCCTCTCCTTTCAGCTGATGACGAAATATCTCTGGCAAAACGAAAAGAAATGGGGGATAAGGCCGCTGAGCGAAAAATGATTGAAGCCAATCTTCGTCTCGTTGTTTCTATTGCCAAAAAATTTGTGGGCAAACAGCTTACACTCCTTGATCTCATTCAAGAGGGGAATATTGGACTTTTTCGTGCGGTTAAAAAATTTGACTATCGCAAAGGATATAAATTTTCTACTTATGCGACGTGGTGGATTCGTCAGGCGATCACTCGTGCCCTTGCTGACCAATCACGCACCATTCGTATTCCAGTGCACATGGTTGAGACGATCAATCGTTTCAAACAAACACAGCGAAGACTTTTGCAAGATCTTGGACGTGATCCAACGCCAGAAGAATTGGCAGCTGAAATGGGTGAAGAAGTGGAAAAAATTCATCATATTATCAAGATTTCACAGGATACTATTTCACTCGAAACTTCAGTTGGAGATGATGGAGACGATGATTCTTCGCTTGGAGATTTTATTGAAGATATCAAAAATGCGTCACCTTCTCATGTGGCAGGAGTAGAGCTTTTGCGTGGATATATCAAAGAAGCTGTGGCAGATCTTTCACCACGTGAACAAAAAATTCTTGAAATGCGTTTTGGTCTTGCCGATGGTGTACAGCATACACTCGAAGAAGTAGGAAAAGAATTTGATGTTACTCGTGAGCGTATTCGTCAGATTGAAGCCAAAGCACTTGAAAAAATTCAAAGCTTTGATGTTATCCACAAACTAAGAGATTATTAAAAAAAAGAGACTTCGGTCTCTTTTTTCTTTTCTCAAATTTTATGCTATACTTGTTTCAAATATTTGTTTATGCCAATTTTTCAAAAAACTGAAGGATATTTGGGAGTTGACCTTGGTGCTGGTGGAATCAAAATGGTAGAATTGCACAAGACGAAAGGACGCCCTCAGCTCTGGACCTATGGGGTTGCTCATCAGTCTTTGGATATACATCCACAGCTCGCTCCTCGTATTGATGAGGCTCTGATGGTTCCGAATATACAAACTTCTTCAACCGCTTCTGTTGACGCTATTGCAAAAAAAGGCATGCCTGTAGTCTCTCTTCTCACTCCTGATGATATTGTTCGTACTACTGAATATGCCCATATTTTGAAAACCCTCGCTGATCAATCCAAAGTAACAACGCGTCGCGTGACAGCCAGTCTTCCGGTATCTCAAGTATTTCATGCAGTGATTACGCTTCCAATAATTGATGAAAAAGAAATTGATGCTCATGTCAAAGCAAAAGCACAAAAAATGTTGCCTTTGCCACTTGAAGAAATGCAGGTCGTTCATCAGGTGATCAAAGAAAATGGTTCAACGGATGCTCAGCGTCAAAAAGAAAAATATTTGCGTATTCTGATTACGGCAGCACCAAAGCGTTTGATTGCTTTTTATACGACTATCTTTCAAAAGGGTGGATTTGAACTCCAAGAGCTCGAGACCGAAGCTTTTGCAATTGAACGGTGTCTCGTAGGCCGTGATGGTGGTACGGTTATGGTAATTGATATTGGAGCAGAGAGAAGTAATTTTTTTATCATGGATAAAGGGGTTCCTGTAACGCATCGGAGTATTCAAACTGGGGGCAATAGCATGGATTTGACGCTCGCCTCAGCACTTGGAATTGATCCCCAAAAAGCTGGTCAAATAAAATATGATCTTTCTTCGATGAAAGGAGCGAAAATTCCAATAGATATTTGGGCACCGCTTTTTGATCCGGTTATCAAAGAAATTCAGTATGGATTTGATCTTTTTTTGAGTCAATCTGGGAATGAACAAAAACGACCTGAAAAAATTATTTTGACTGGTGGTGCTGCACTTTTTCCACCATTTAGTCAGTATATTCAAGAACATTTTCCTCTCAAAGTATTTGTGGGTGATCCTTGGGCACGGGTCGTGTATCAACAGGGGCTTCGTCGTGTTCTTGACAAAGTGGGACCTGGTATGGCTGTTTCGATTGGTTTGGCTATGAGAAATATTGTTTGAATATGAAAATACAACCGCATATCTTGATTGCAGAAGAAGATGCTTTTTTGGGAAAAATTTATAAAAAAAAATTGGAAGAATTTGGATATAAAGTAACTATCGTGGATAATGGTGAATCGTGTATTCGTGAAGTGCAGAAAAAAAATCCACGACTTCTCGTGATGGATATTTTGCTTCCACGTGTTGATGGATTTCAGGTAATTGAAACAATCAAAAAAAATACCAAAACTGAACATATTCCGATTGTGGTATTTACGCATCTTGGTCAAAAAGAAGATGTAAAAAAAGCACTTTCTCTCGGAGCCAGTACCTATCTGCTCAAATCACATGCAAAACCTGAGGATTTGGTTGCCAAAGTACAAGAAATTTTACATAAGTAATTTATTCTTAAAATTTTTTCTATGGTACAAAAAAAAGGGTTCACCTTGATTGAACTTTTGGTGGTGATTGGGATTATTGTATTTTTGTTTGTTCTCGGTGTCATTGCACTTGGATCTGTCCGTCAAATGGCACGCGATTCAATCCGTCTTGACAATCTTCGTGTGATCCAAACAAAATTGGAAAGATATTTTTCTGATAACAATGCGTATCCAATTGTTCCTGCTCCTGGAGTGGTACTTGGTGATCCTTCTGTGAGTTGTATCAACAAGAGTGGCTTTGCTCCACGAGGATGTTCTGATCCATATATGGATGTCATTCCATCAGATCC
>CAYTKU010000049.1:1258-4116 GCA_964438795.1 uncultured Gammaproteobacteria bacterium | reverse complement strand
AGAATGATTTGCAGAATGTCTTTGTTTGACAAAACAAAAAACATTTGATATTATTTTTATAGATGGTAAGCTCAATGTGAGAGCAAAATGCTCACACAAAACTTCAGAACTCCCGAAAGGGGGTTCTTTTTGTTACTTTAGAAAAATTTGATATTGATTTGTGTATAATTATAACGGTGGTCAGAGGGCGGAGTGTGAGTGGTCTCACAACCGAGCTTACCATCTCGGTTTTCTGGGGTTCAAATCCCCCTCCGTCCACCACGAAAGAGATCTACTGTAGAGTAGATTTTTTTCTTGCTTTTTTTGGAAAAAAGTATTAGTGTAGATAAAGAAATACCCCTAATTTTTATTTTTAATCTCTTTTCTATGGGAATTATCGGAACACTTTTGGTGGTTGCTGTCGTGATATTGTTTATCAGTATTCGCCAGGTCAACCAGTATCAGCGCGGCGTCAAATTTCAATTTGGTAAATTTACCACTATGGTAGAACCTGGTTGGAGAATTGTTTTGCCAATTATTCAGAGTATGGTAAAGGTAGATATCCGTACCAAAGCAGTGGATGTTCCTTTTCAAGAAGCTATTACCAAAGACAATGTCTCAGCCAAAATCAATGCAGTGATCTATTATCGAGTAGCAGATTCGGCCAAGGCTATACTCGAGGTTGAAAATTTTTGGTTTGCTGTTTCCCAACTCGCACAAACAACCATGCGAAATGTCATTGGTCAAATGGAACTCGATGAACTGCTGGCCAATCGTCAGGCTGCTGCAGATCGAATCCAGCAAATTATTGAAAAAGCAGCAACCTCTTGGGGACTCATTGTTCAAAGTGTGGAGCTCAAGGATGTAGTGCTCCCTGATAATATGCAACGTGTGATTGCTCGCCAGGCAGAAGCTGAACGTGAAAAACGTGCTGTGATTATTAATTCAACCGGAGAAGTGCAGGCCGCTGAAAATATTGCTCGTGCTGCACAGATTCTCTCTGGTTCACCAGGAGCCCTTCATCTTCGTACATTGAGCACTATCAACGATTTGAGTTCAGACCAATCAAATACTGTGATATTTGCAATGCCTCTCGAAGTATTGCGTGCATTTGAAAAGATGGGGGATAAATAAGATCTAAAAACAAAAAGAGGCTAATTTTAGGTTAGTCTCTTTTATTTTTGATAAAAATATTCAATCAAAGGGCATTTTACGTCTATATTGAAATGTGCTCAAAAATAGGGTAAATATATTGTTTTGAATTGGTATAGAAAATTGAAATTGACAAAAAGCTAACTTTTGGCTATACTGATGACTACTTTGAAGATCCTTAGAGGGGTGGCCATAGTGAAACGGTTATCACGCGAGATTGTGGCTCTCGCAGTACGGGTTCAATTCCCGTTGGTCACCCCTGTGTGGAACTTCTAAAAAATAAAAGCCCCCGTCAAAGGGAGCTTTTTTGTATTTGTCAGTATTTTAGTTTTGCAAATCACACGTTCCGTCTGGGAGGTAATTGCAGTCGTAAAGGCCGGGGGTAAAAGGATTGGTATCATCAAAATTGGGGTTGTTGTATCTTCGGCGGTCTTCTTCAACGATCGCACAGTCGATATTTCCATTTGCGTCTGGTGCACAGGGCCCTCCATCACCTTGTACCAGTTTACTCACAAAAATAGTGATGCTATAGGCGCTCAGTGTAATCACGAGGCCAATAATAGCATGCTGGATGACCTTTTTTCCTTCAGAAATTTTGTCTTCAGATCCGCCTGACATAAAAATAAGCGAACCTCCATATATAATATAGCAAAGGAGAAGAATCCCAAGTATTCCAAGGAAAGCTTGAATAATGCGTGCGACTGTTGCTCGTGGGTCTTGTGGTGCTCCAAATCCTGCGCCTTCGCTTCCTGCTGCCGCTTGAGTTTGAGCATTGAGATCGGCGATAAAGCTTCCTTCTTGTGCATTGACTTTTTGTGGAGAAGGAAATGATACAAAACTGAGTGCAAGAGCAACTGTGATAAGTATTTTTTTATACATACGAAAAAAATTATTCTACGTTGTTCCCAGTATCTCCAAAAAGTCCATCATCAACATTGTCACGGAGATCTCTCCAGTGGAGATCATCATTTTGTACTTCTGTTGGAGCTTCGTTGGTTATTTGTACTGCGGCTTTGCCAAGAAAGTATGTAAGACTATAAGCACCAAGCGTAATAGTAAGACCAATCACCGCCGCTGTAATTGTTTTTTTTGCTTTTTCTACCTTGCTTTCGTCTCCTCCTGATGTAAGGATGGTATATCCTGAGTAAATAATTAGTGTGGTAAATACTATACCAACGAGAGTCAAAAGAACCTTGATAACTCCTGCGATAACTTCACGAGGGTCTGCTTTGCCAAGTCCTGCGACATCTGTGCCTGCATTGAGCTGTCCAGTAATTTGAGAACCAAGGTTTGGAGGTGTTTGGGCAAAGGAAGTGTCTACAAAAACAAAACAGAGGAGGAGCACAATGCAAAATGCAAAAAAAGATTTTTTTTCAAAAGAAGACATAAGGCTATTGTTGGACTGAAACAGTTTTTTCTACGATTCTACCGACAACAAAATTGGTAATACCATACGCACCAAGAGCAATGATAAGACCAATGACGGCTGAACGAATAATACTTTGGGCTTTTTCTACCTTGCTTTCGTCTCCTGAAGCGGTCATCCAAAGAAATCCTGCGTATACAGTGAGTCCAAGAAAAATGGTTCCAACGAGGGAGAGTGCGGTTTTGATCACACTTCCGATTGTCTGTGAAAGAGTGGTTTCATCTGCTGCTCCAAATCCTGCCTGGACACGAGCATTTTCTGTATATTGATTTCCAAGATTGAGAGCAAAGGATGTGGTTGG
>CAYTKU010000049.1:0-1158 GCA_964438795.1 uncultured Gammaproteobacteria bacterium | reverse complement strand
ACAAGTCCAATAATCGCACTGGTAACAATTTTTTTTGCCTTATCTATTTGGGATTCTTCCCCAGCCGCTGTCATCCAGAGATACCCTGCATACACCATGAGTCCGAGAAAGATAATACCGACGAGCTGAAGTGCTGTATTGATGACCTGTCCTGTAATGCTTCCAATATCTCCTTCTTGGTATCCAGCAGCATTTTTGGCTGGTGTGAGATTTTTACCAGCATCATTGAGACTGCCAAGAGCGTGTGTGCTTGAAAAAGGAAGAGTAATGAACATCATCACTGCAATAAAAAATGTTTTGTACATAAAAATAAAATTATGGATTGATACATGCTATAAGTGCATTGTCACAATTTTGTCTACAATTGGCAAGATCTTGTCCTGCGAGAGCATCACATGAGGCAAGGCAGGCTGAATTTGCTTCTCCGCACGCATTTGCAGGAGAATTGGTTCCTCGAATAAGATTTTCTGTAATAAAATTGGTGGCTGCGTACGCTGCGAGAATAATGACAATACCGATGGCTGCTGCAACGACGGTTTCTTTTGCTTTGGTGATTTTGTCCTCAGCTCCTTTTGCTGTCATCCAGGTAAATCCACCATAAATCATAAGTCCAAGGAAAACCGTTCCAACCAGAAGAAGTGCTGCTTGTATAAATTGTCCGGTCGAAGTTTGGAGATCTGTAGTAGAAAGTCCAGTCGGTTCAACGGTTTTATTCAAAAAATTGTTACCAGCATCAAGGGTTTTGTATGCAAGAGCCGAAGAATGCATCAAAAGAGAGAGGAGTAAAATTGAAACAATGATGCCAAATTTTTTCATACAAGAATTAGTTTTGAGGTGCGACTGGAGCATTTTCAGCTGGAGGTGCTGGTGGGGCATTTGAGATAACACTGGTGGTTACGTAGTTGGTAATCGCATAAGAAGCAAGTATGATGATAATACCAATGACTGCTGCTATAATCGTTTCCTGTGCTTTTTTTACTTGGCTTTCATCTCCATGGGCAGTCATCCAAAGAAATCCTCCATATACCATAAGGACAAAAAATATCACAGAAATCATCGAGAGAGCTGTACCAATAATGTTTCCTGCAATAGTTGGGACGTCACGTGGGGTATTGGCATTCAAAAGACCTGACTGACGGGCGGTGGTGTCAAGACCAT
>CAYTKU010000048.1:0-4547 GCA_964438795.1 uncultured Gammaproteobacteria bacterium | reverse complement strand
CCTGTGATATCTCTGCTATCAATACCATTGCCATAATAGGCTCCAATAAAAAAATCCGACGCACCCGAATTGCTCATCGGGTCCCAGGCATTGCCAAAAGCCTGCCAATGATAGGTATTTCCAAGAGTATTCACTGATGCATGCGTATAGACAGTAAAACCATCTGAACGAAGATCTGTAATAGCACCAGCAACGTTTGCTGACGCAGAGTCAAGAAATGCAGTGCTATCTCCATTCATCATACGAGTACGAAATACACCCGCAGTCGTTCCTGAAACTTTTACAATGACCAAGTCTGGAGCAAAACTGAGTCCTGATATAATGTTATATTGTCCTGTCCCCGTATACGTACCGCTTTCCATTTGAAAGTTTCCACTTGAACTATGGGAAGCAGCCCCACCAAAGGCAGCATAGTACACAGCGTTTGCATTACCATTGGATATCGAATTTGTTCCAACCTGAAACCCATCAGCTTCAAGAGCTTGAATCACATTGGTTGAATTTGCAGTATCCGTAAAAAGGTGTGAATTGTCACCATATGATTCATTGATCGAAAAAGCACCTGATACAGGAGTCCCTGCATTGGCATTTTTGAGAAACAGTGCGTCTGGCTGAAATCCAACCCCAGTAATACTCCGACTGTCTGCGGCATTTCCTGTATAGGTACCAACGTCTATTGCACCTGCCGATTCCTTGAATGCGACAAAATGATACACCACTGCATTGGTATTATTGGTAGCACCCACCGTAAAACCAGTAGCCGTCGTAGTCGTATACAGCGCCCCTGTGGTTTCATTGGTCGTCGCCATGAAAAATTGAGCATGATTGTCTGCCATGACAGAAGAACTCCAGTTGGCTGCGACCGCTGCGGTTTGCTTTATCATGACGAGATCTGGACGAAAACCAATTGAAAGAGCACGAGCACCTGCACCATTTCCTGTATATGAACCGACACAAAACGTCCCTGTGGTAGAGCAATTTGATCCACCAAAGGCAATCCAGCTATGGCCAATATTGGCAGTATTTGCATTGGCTCCACCAACTGTAAATCCATTGGCATCAAGACCAATCATACTGGCAGCGTCAACAGTTGCTGATCCAAGAAATGCACTATTGGCAACAGGCATAGCGGTGGTCTTCAAAATAGCTCCAGCTCCAGCCGTAGTATTTGGTTTGAGCAGTATCATCTCGGGCTTGAATCCGAGTCCCGTGATAGATTGGGCAGTACCACCATTTCCCATATAGTATCCGGTTTGCATGTTGAACGTAGGGCTGTCAGCAACATAATCTGAGGTGTTGTCCCAAGCAACATATCGATACGTACCACCATTGGCATTGACTTCGCTTTGTGTTCCAAGACGAAAACCATTCGTCACAAAACTTTTTATTCTTCCAGCAGCTTGAGCCGTCGTAATAAAAAATTGAGTGAGGTCGCCTGGAAGAGTTGTCGGACGCATAACACCAGAGACAGCAGTACTCCGCTTGATCCAAACAAGATCCGGATCAAATCCAGGGGTAGTAATATCTGTGTTATCAGCTCCATTTCCAGTATAGCCTCCGACATCAAAATTGGTTCCTTCTTTGAATCCAAAATACCAATATATATTGGCAGCAGTATTTACATTGGCGGCAGTACCCACTTCAAAACCATCTGTATTCAAAGCCTGAATATTGTTCGCCGCTTCGGCAGTGGCCGCATAAAAACTACTGAGATCTCCTGCCAAAATAGCTGTACGAAATGTACCAGCTGTTGCACCACTTCGCTTGATCGAAACCATATCTGGCTGAAATGGCAGTCTGGTAATATCTCGATTATCAATACCATTGCCATAATACGCTCCAATAAAAAAATCCGATGCACCAGAATTGGTCATAGGGTCCCATGCATTGCCAAAAGCCTGCCAATGATACGTAACTCCCGCAGTATTTACAGCAGCATTAGTATAAACCGTAAAACCATCTGGACGAAGATCTGTAATACCACCAGCAAAGTTGGCGGTGGCAGCATCAAGATATGCTGTCGTATCTCCATTCATCATACGAGTACGAAATACTCCCGCAACTGTCCCAGAAGCTTTTACAATCACCAAATCAGGTACAAAATCAAGTCCTGAAATAGTCAGATACTGTCCTGTTCCGACATAGGAACCATTGGACATTTCAAAAGTACCACTAGAGCTTGGGTCGGGTGCACCACCAAAAGCCGCATAATATATAGCATTTCCATTTCCATTTGAAACAGAATGTGAACCAACCTGAAATCCATCGGCTTGGAGTGCCTGAATAGCATTTACCAGGTTGGCTGTATCTGTAAACAAACTTGAATTATCTCCATATGATTCGTTTATTGAAAACGCTGCTGTTACAGCTGTACCAGCATTTGCATTTTTCAGCAATAAGCCATCTGGTTGAAATCCAACGCCCGTAATACTCCGATTATCGGCAGCATTTCCTGTGTATGTACCCACATCCATTGCTCCAGCAACTTCCTTGAAAGCAACAAAATGATAGACACCAGTACTCACATTGTTAGTAGCACCCACAGTAAAACCTGTGGCCGTAGTCGTAGTAAAATAAACTCCTGTGGTATCATTGGTTGTTGCTGAAAAAAATTGAGCATGATTATCTGCCATAACAGATGAACTCCAATTGGCAGCAACTGCAGTAGATCTTTTGACAATGATGAGGTCTGGTCGAAATCCCGTGTCAACCGTCCTCGTAGCCGTACCAGTTCCGGTAAAAGAACCCACACAAAATGTCCCAGATACTGTACAATCAGATCCTCCAAAAGCCATCCAACTATGTCCAATATTGGCAGTATTGGCATTGGCACCCGCCACAGTAAATCCATCACCACCCAGAGTAATAATACTGGCAGTATCAGCAGTTGCCGCACCCATCACCGCACTATTTATAGCGGGCATGGCTGAAGTTTTCATGATAGCACCAATACCAGCATTGGTATTTGGTTTGAGCAGTATCATATCTGGCTTGAATCCAAGACCAGTAATAGACTGTCCTGCTCCACCATTGCCCATATAATACCCTGTCTGCATGTTGAAGGTAGCACCTTTGGCCTTTTGTACCTGAGGCTTTATAACATTTCCCAGGCCTTTATCAATGACGTTTGGATCTTTGAGCGCATGATAGAGAGCATCCACAATATTTTTATCTTGACGATATTCAACTATTTTTTCAACAAGAAAAGAACTCGGAAACCCAGACAAAAAAAGAGACAGAGCGATCACTCCGACGAGAATAACCCGAAAAAAATTTTTAGTTATTTGCCACATAGGTATAGGCACTTTCGGATAATTCTTTCATTATTTGCTGGGCTTTTTCTACCCCAAAACCATCTCCAACTTCAACCATAACGGTTATAAGATATGGACGATTGGGTACATACACAATCCCCGAATCAAGAAATATCACTTGCTCAAATTCTTCTCCTATTTTGTGAGAAAAAAGGACATCAGAAGGAATTCCTGCGTGCAAAAATTCATCAAAACGAGTTTGTGTGAGCCAAGAGAGTATGATTTGTGAATTTTCACGATTGAGATAACTCGCTGTATAAAGGGAACGGAAAATACGAGAATACTCTTTGGCAGTAATATCATAATTTTCATCAAAAAGAGCCTCCATACCAAGTGCTGCAAAAATATCAGTATAGTCTTCACTCGAAAGATTGCGAACCAGCATACGATGAGCCGTATTGTCTGAGTTGATCAAAGTCTCTTTCAACAACTCTTCGATCGTAATACGTGTACCTGGTTTATTTTTATACACTTCTCCAAATCTTTCATCTTGGTCTTCTGAAAACAAAACGAGCTCATTGGAAAGTTTCCACTCACCATCTTGAACTTTTTTCATTACAGCAAGGACTGTTGGCATTTTGCTCAGACTCGCGGGCCAGAAACGTTCATCTTGATTGATAGAAATATTGGCACCAGTATTCAAAAATTCAAAATATACACCCACACGATGGCCCTCTGCTTGATATTTTTGAACCAGTTCTTTCATTTGAGCTCGGACCGGCTCGATACTGCTCAAAAAATGTTTTTGATCAATAAAACTTCTGGAAATATCAATAAATGGATAAGGATTTTCTAAGGATCGCAAAGCAGTCGGTCTATTTTTATAAAAAAAATAACCAAGAGTTATGCTGTTGGTGATAATAAGCAAAATTAAAATTGCAACCAAGCATTTTTTTGAAAAAATTTTTTTATTCTTCATAGGTTAATGATATTCAACTGACACACTACCGAAGAATCCCCGAGTCCTTTTTGAGTATAAATAAATGGTACAGTAAAATTCCCTTTTTGTGCACCATCCTGAACAAATATCTCAAATTCCAGAGCATCTTCACTTGACCCAGGCTGATAGACATATTTATTATTTTCAAAAAATCGAAGGTCTATACCATCAGGAAGACTCCCTACTTCTACTTCATAGGCAATATCGAGATTTTTATTCAAAAAAATCTCTCCCATCAGAGAGCGTTCACCTGAGACATCCATACGAAATTGCTCAGCTTCACAGCTATGCAA
>CAYTKU010000047.1:0-4548 GCA_964438795.1 uncultured Gammaproteobacteria bacterium | reverse complement strand
GGACAATTTGTCGGACGTGAAATTTGGAAATTCAAAAAAATCTAATTTTCTGTTATACTAAGTCCATATTTATTTTTATATATAAATATGGATTTTGTTTTTCTCTTTCAAGTTTTACTCTCGCTTATTCTCGGTGGGGTTATTGGTTGGCAACGTCAACATATTGGCAAAGCAGCTGGCTTTCGAACATTTGCCCTGGTGTCAGTCGGATCAACTCTTTTTACAATCCTTTCACTTCAAGCCTTTGTGGGAGATACAGCACGTGTAGCCGCGCAGATTATTACAGGTATTGGTTTTATTGGTGCAGGGACCATTATTCACAAAAAAGACAGTATTGAAGGCCTCACCACGGCAGCTGGACTCTGGGCCATTGCAGCAATTGGTATGGCCATTGGGGCTTCGTGGTACATGGAAGCCATCGTCTCTACCTTTGTACTTTTTCTCATTCTTATTTTTCCTGACAAAAAACTGATCAAATAATACTTGGACACGAACAATATTGACAAAATAGGGGCTATTCTATATAATGGCTCCACCATGCGGGTGTAGTACAATGGCTAGTACGACTGCCTTCCAAGCAGTATATGACGGTTCGATTCCGTTCACCCGCTCAAGGTTACGCCCCTATATCCCACGAATGGATATATATCGCGGGATAGAGCAATTGGCAGCTCGTCGGGCCCATAACCCGAAGGTTCCCGGTTCGAGTCCGGGTCCCGCAACTAGGTAGTTTAGCCACGCGGCGGTAGTTCAGTTGGCTAGAACGTCTCCTTGCCAAGGAGAAGGTCGCCAGTTCGAATCTGGTTCGCCGCTCCAGGCTTTTTAAAAGCCTATACAAACATACAATTCACCCTAGTTGTATGGCAAAAAAATCCTTCTCTTTTGAGAAGGATTTTTTTATCCCCGTTATACCCATTTTGTCCACAGAAAAGTATACTCGAAAAAACTATTTATGCTATAATTATACTTGCTATAAAAAATACAGTAACCCTACACTGTATGGCAAAAATTAAAAAATCATCCTTTTAACCAGGATGTTTTTTTAATTTATATCACTTTCCTCTTCATGCAAATCTTTATCAAGACGTGCTTTGAGCTCTTGAAATTGATTTTCTGCTTCTTTGAGTTGTCCTCGACAAAATTCTACCAGCTCTACTCCTTTTTTAAATTCCAAGAGGCCAACCTGTACATCCAAATCATTGGTACTCAGTTTTTCTACAATAGCTTCTAATTCTTTGAGAGCGTCAGTCAAACTTTGGTTATTTTTTGTCATATATTGCATAAATAAAAGCCTGTGTACTATACCAAAAAAACAGAGTTTGTAAAACTTTTATTTTTTACGTCTATACAGCCAAAATTTGACTTTAACCCATTCTTCTGTAAGAATAGAGTCAACGAAACGTCTTTTTATATGAAACGTGACCTTGAACAAACCTTTTTAGAAGTCTACGAAAAAGAAGCCGATGCAATCTATCGATACTGTTATTTTCGTCTCTATGAAAAAGAAAAAGGAAGGGACTTCATGCAAGAAGCTTTTACAAAGGCCTGGCAATATCTCAGTGAAGGAAATGAGGTAAAAAATATTCGAGCTTTGATCTACAAAATAGCAAATAACCTTATCATTGATCATGTCCGAAAAAAGAAAGAAGCCTCACTCGAAGCAATGCAAGAAGATGGATTTGCTCCAGGTGCTCACATGCGCGAGATGTCGATTGATTACCTTGATGCGAGAGTAGCCGTAGAAAAGCTTCAATTGATTGAACCAGAGTACCGCGAAGTCGTCTATATGCGTTATGTAGAAAATTTGACCCCACGAGAAATTGCACAAATTCTTGGAGAAAAAGTAAATATTATTTCTGTACGGATTCACCGTGGTATAAAAAAACTGAAGCAGATTTTATAAAAATATGAAATTGAAAAAACTTCAACAATTCAAAAAAGAAATGAAAGGGGTGAGACTTCCTTCTGAAGAGAAAAATCTTATAAAAAACAATTTAATTTCTTTCATACGAACAAACCCTGTAAGAAAAAATACCAATGCACGTCTCATAAATCAAACACAACGTTTATTTTTATTTTTTACACAAAAACATATGTATGCATCCATTGCTACGATTCTGGTCCTTTTGACCGGAACAGGGACTGCCTTTGCAGCAGAAAATACTCTCCCAGGAGACACGCTTTATCCTGTAAAATTACATATTAATGAATCTGTTCGTGGTGCGGTTGCTCTCACACACGAAGCCAGAGCAAATTGGGAAACAAAAGTAGCAGAAAGACGTCTCGATGAGGCTTCAAAGCTCGAGTCAAAGGGAAAATTATCTCCTGAAACAGAAGCCAAGATCGAAGCACGATTGGAAGCACAAACAAAAAAAATCAAAGCCCGAATTGAAAAACTTGAGGAAAAAGGAAATACAGAAGCAGCAGCAAACATGAGTGCTCGTCTCGAAAATGCACTTGAGTTGCATGAACAACTTCTCGAAAAACTCAAATCAAGTGAAGATCTGAACAAAGAAGAAATCAAACCATTGGTAAAAAAACTTCATTCTGAGGTAAACAATATCCGTGAAATCCGAGTCAAGCTCGATGAAAAAGTAGATACCAAAAATGAAAATGGTCTCAAAGAATCAGCAGAAAATAGAATGGAAAACAGTCAAAAACACATAGCACAGGTAAAAGAATATTTTGAGGATCACGATATCCAAGCGACTTCGTCTGCAAGTATCAAACTCGAATTAGCCATCAAAACTCAATCTGAGGGCAAAGCAAAATTCGAAGCTGGACAGTACAAAGAAGCTTTTACCCTCTTTGTGACAGCTCAACGTCTTTCTCATGAAGCCAAGCTCATGGCTCAGGTAAATACCAATCTCAAATCTGATCCACGAGTGGAAAAAATCTTCAAAGAATGGGATGAAAAAAAAGAAATGCGAATCAATCTTGAAAAGAAGATTCAACTCAATGAAGAGAATCGTCAAGAATTAAAAGAGAAACTCAACGAAAGATTTGAAAGATAAATAAAAAAAATCTCTGCTACGATGCAGAGATTTTTTTTATTTCTGTTTTGATGAGAGCATCTGAGAGCCGAAGAGAAAGTTCTTCGCCTATTTCAAGTTGATCCATTTTTTTCACAACTTTCCCATCTTTGTTATACACGATACTATAGCCTCTTTCCAAAATTGCTTCTGGGTTGAGATATTTTATTTTTTCTGAAAAAAAATTTATTTGATCTTGAGAATTTTCGAATTTTTGTGCACAAACTGAAAGCATTTTTTGTTTTTGATTTTGTATTTGATATTTTTTTTCAACAATTTTTCTTTCAATATTCAAACCAGATTGAAAAAATTTTTTTTCAAGATTTTGAAAACCAAAAAATATTTTTTGCAAACCAAAAGCAAGTTTTTGTTGATAGGCGTCTACGTATATTTTTTTTTGATGAAAAAATCTTTGAAACTCAGAAACCAAATAATATGATTTGTGTGACACTTCTTGGTTTTTTTGTGCAAATTTTCCATCCAAAGATCGAATAAGATCAAGGGCCAATGTATCAACAGTGTTCAAAAGGAGATCAAATTGTCTGTGCAAAAAATTGGCAACAGCGGTCGGGGTAGAACAATTGAGATCAGACGTAAACCCTGCTATGGTTTCGTCTCGTTCATGACCAATCCCTGTAATAACGGGAATACGAGAATAATAAATAGCATCGGCTATTTTTTCACTGTTAAAGGCTTTCAGGCTCTGCAGGCTCCCACCCCCACGAATCAGCACCACCACATCAACATTCTCTTTTTGTTCACTGAAAGAGCGAATCGCTTGGACAATATTTTCTTCGGCCGAATCCCCTTCTACCCGAACATCCAAATACTGAACGAAAAACCCATATGATCCTAAATTTTTTTGAAAGTCGACCAAAGCCGCACCACTCATAGATGTTATGAGCCCAATTTTTCGAATAAAGGGTGGCATGGGGCGTTTGCGAGCCTGATCAAAGTATCCTTTTTGCTCTAATTTGAGCTTGAGTGCTTCAAAAGCCTTCTGAAGGGCACCTTCGCCAACAGGCTCAATATTGGTAACCTCGAGTCGAAAACTGCCATTTTTGGGATAAATTTTTGGGTACCCTGAGATGATCACCTCCATACCATTTTGAAGCAAATGATTCACTTCTTCAAAAGATCGCCAACCAACAAAACAACCAAGACTTGCTTCTGATTGAAATCCACCAATTGAGTCTTTGATTTCGAAAAATGCATAACTTGTCCTCATAGACACATCAGCGATTTCACCTTTGATTTTTACCAATCCGAGAGTAGCAAGCGTGATATTTATATTTCCCAAAAATTCAGATACTGAAACAATCCCTTGCTCAGAAACTGCAGTTTCTTCTGGAATTTGTTTTTGAGCAACGGCACTAACCTGTTTTTCTTTCAAAGGATTTTTGAGAGAGATTCTTCTCGTTTGAAAAAGACTTGGCTGTTCATTTGCTCCTTCAGAAAATAAACTTTCCTCTCCGTGCAAAACCTTCAAAAATTCATCCCCATACTTTTCAAGTTT
>CAYTKU010000046.1:2129-4642 GCA_964438795.1 uncultured Gammaproteobacteria bacterium | reverse complement strand
CCTCATTTCCCATCACTCGACAGTTTTGGTGGTACCTTTTGAACAAAAGGTACCAAATAAAAAGGTTACTTGAGAACAATCCTCGAGTTGAGAGCATTCTCCAGCGTAATTTCATCAGCGTACTGAAGTTCTGATCCAGTCGGAAGACCTCTTGCAAGACGTGATATGGTAATATGGGGAAAGTTTTTTTTGACAGCTCGTTCCAAAAATAGCATGGTAGTTTCTCCTTCCATATTTGGATTGAGAGCCAGGATAATTTCTTTTACTTCTGGAGAAGATTGAAGTCGCTTAAAAAGTTCAGTAATTTTTATTCCCGTATTTTCATCCTCTCGATCAGCCCGAAGGGTTCCTCGAAGAACATGGTAGACTCCAGTATAAATACTGGTTTTTTCAATTGCTTGGACGTCTTGTGATTCAGCCACCACCGCAATTATCGTATGATCTCGTTTTGTATTATTACAAAGCAGACAAGGATTTTGATCAGAAAAATCATAACACACACTGCAACTTTTCATATTGCGCATCAGCTCTTGGAGGGCGAGAGAGAGATCTCCTACTTCTTTTTTCCCAGATTTGAGCATATGAAAAACAAACCGCTCGGCCGTACGAGGACCAACTGAAGGCAGTTTGGAGAGAATGCGTATCAGGTTTTGAATTGGTCGACTATACATCTAAAGTTTATGAAAGTCCTGGAATATTTGGCAGCCCTCCCATTTCTTTCATTTTCATAGCCATAATTTGTTGCATTTTTTTGAGAGCATCTTTGTGGGCTTCTTTGATGGCATTTTGGAGTTTTTCTTTGTTGTCAGAGGTCATGAGTTCATCATCAATTGCAAGTCCTGTGAGAGCGAGGTTCCCATCCATAGTCATTACGACTTTTCCTCCGGCTGCTTGGATAGTAACTGATTCTTGTCCAAGTTTTTCTTGCCATTCTTTGGCTTGGTCACGGAGATCTTTGAATTGTTTGAGTTTATTGAACATATCTTATTTTTAAAAAATTAATTAAATTCTGGTCCGCTACTATTGTCGAGGTTGCGGTAGGATGCACGGGTAGCATCAAAGAACAGTCGTACCATTCCAGTTGGCCCATTACGATGTTTGGCAATATGGATTTCTCCGATATTGCGTTCATCTGGTGGAATATCCTCAAGGCGATAGTTACGGTCTGCGCTTTTTCGGTAAATAAATACGACCACATCAGCATCTTGCTCAATACTACCAGATTCACGCAGGTGTGACAACTTTGGAATAGCCGGTTTGCTTTGTTCTACTGCACGAGAAAGCTGGGAGAGGGCCAATACGGGAACATTGAGCTCACGAGCCAGCCCTTTGAGCGAACGACTCATCTCAGACACTTCTTGGACACGGTTGTCAGATCCTTTGCTATTGTGTGATTCCATCAGCTGCAAGTAATCGATAATAATGAGTCCGAGGCCATGTTCTGCTTGGAGACGACGGGCTTTGGTACGAATATGCATCACTGTGTTGCCTGGAGCATCGTCGATATAGATAGGGGCTTCAGAGAGCACACCCATAGCATGTCCAATACGAGGAAAGTCGTCACTATCAGGCCTGTCAGAGAGGTTTCCAGTACGCATTTTCCAAAGGTCGACTCCGGCCTCAGCACAGAGCAGACGATCCACGAGCTGCTCTTTACTCATTTCGAGTGAAAAAATACCTACCGGGACCCGTGCTTTGACTGCAGCGTGTCGTGCAAAGTCGAGCGCAATTGATGTTTTACCAACAGATGGACGAGCGGCCAAAATAATGAGATCAGACTTTTGGAATCCTGCGAGGAGTGTATCCAGGTCTTTGAATCCACAAGGGACACCACGGAGCTTGCCTTTTTCGCGGTGTAGTTCGTCAATACGTTCAAAAGCTTCACTCAAAACTGATTGAATTGGGGTAAAATTGTTGCGTAAATGCTTTTGGGTAACTTTGTAGAGCTGTTGCTGGGCTTCATCGAGCAGTCGTTCGATATCTTCTGTCTCTTCGTGATAACCAAGTTCAGCAATAGAACTTCCTGCTGTGAGGAGTTTGCGCAGCGTACCTTTGCGGTGAACAATCGTGGCATAGTGCACCACATGTGCGGCGGTTGGAACCACATTGGACAGGCTCACAATATAACTGCGTCCTCCAATACGCTCGAGGATTCCTTTTTCTTCAAGGCGATTGGAGAGGGTCAGCACATCGATTGGTTCATTTTTTTGGTAGAGTTCTACCATGGCCAGATAAATATCTCGGTGAGCATTTTTATAAAATTCTTCATCACTTATTACATCAGCCACCTTGAGCATGGCTTCTTTATCAATCAAAATAGAACCGAGGAGTGACATCTCGGCTTCAAGGTTTTGGGGTGGAATTTTTTCAATATCTGGCATAGAGGTACTCGCTATGATAGCCTATGAAAGACCATTTTTCAAGCACAAAAAGGGTATAGTCTGGGGGTAGACTGTGGGTGAATTTTGCTCCCTATTTGCCAAGACAGAAATTAGGCTCTATAATCAGAAGAA
>CAYTKU010000046.1:0-2029 GCA_964438795.1 uncultured Gammaproteobacteria bacterium | reverse complement strand
CCACCCTACGCCCGTGGTGGTGCAGAGCAGGTAGTGCACAAAATTGTCGAAGAGCTCACCAGTCTTGGACATTCTTTGGTTATTATCACATTGACGCCAAAAATGACTGAAAAAGAAACCCAGGGCAATGTGACGATTTATCGTATCCATCCACGCAATCTTTTTTTCTATACCGATGCACACCATCATTCTTTTTTTGCCCGGTTCCTTTGGCACGTGGTAGATATTTTCCATTTTTCGACTCGAAACAAAATTCAGAAAATTTTGCAACAGGAAAAGCCAGATGTGGTGCATACGCACAATCTGATGGGACTTGGGTTTTTGATCCCACGCCTGATAAAAAAAATGCATCTTCGTCATATTCATACCGTGCATGATGTGCAGCTCGTCGAACCAAGTGGTATCATTTTGAAGCAACACGAACACAGCTATCGCTATACGGGTCTCCCAACTCGAATGTATACGGCCATCATGCGAACACTGTTTGGGACCCCACAAGTTGTTATTTCTCCCTCACAATTTTTGTTGCAGTTTTATGAAGAGAGAAAGTTTTTTCAGCAGTCTCATCGTATTGTGATGCGTAACCCCATAACCCTTCCTGCGAGTCTGCGAGAAGAAACCAAAAATACAGTATTTACTTTTTTGTATGTCGGGCAGATTGAAGAACACAAGGGGATTCATTTTTTGGTACAGAGTTTTTTGCAATTTGCTCAAAAAAATAAGGACTGCGAGCTCCATATTGTTGGCTCAGGATCGAGTTTGGAACTCTTACAAAAGCAAGCTGCAGATGAACCACGAATTATTTTTCATGGAAAAGTAGAACGTGTGCTTCTTCCAGAATTTTTTGCTCGCTCGCACATTACCATTGTACCATCGCTCTGTTATGAAAATTCGCCGACCGTTATTTTTGAAAGTTTGTCTTTTGCTGTGCCCGTCCTGGCCAGTAACATTGAAGGAATTGCTGAGTTGATTCGTGAAGGAGAAAATGGTTTGACCTTTGTCGCAGGCGATACGAGTTCTTTGGAGCAAAAATTGCAGTGGTGTATGGAGCATCCACATGAAGTCAAAATCATGGGACAAAGAGGCAAAGATACGGTCCTGAATTTTTTTAAAGAAGATTATCTGGCGCAATTGGTGCAGATATATGAGGGGGATACCTAGTGTTTTGACGCGACGCGAAAAGTATCATATAATAGGCACTACTTACTTCATCTAAATCATATTGTTATGCAAAATATTCAGGAAGTTTTTATCCGCATTCAAGAGAACAAAAAGAAACTCAAAGATCTGAAATCGACCTACAAAGAAGCGCTTGAAAGTGCTGCTGGTTACAAAGATGTGGTGGATCAGCTCAAGGTACTGCGTGAAAAGAAAAAACAAATTGAAACCATGGTCAAGCAAGATTTTTCTGGTGAGTTTACGCAGATGGAAGATCTCCAAATCGATATCCAAAGCGATCAAGAAATGATCTCAGATATTGCCCTCTCGCAGGTGATGAAAGGGGAGACTGTCTCGGTCAAAGATGAATATGAAAATGACTATGAACCAATCTTTGCCGTAAAATTCAAAAAGACGAATTAATGTTTGTTTTTTATGATTACGATTTATTCCACACCGACCTGCCCTTGGTGTCACAAGGCCAAAGACTATCTCGATTCCAAAAATGTTGAATACGAAGATGTGGATGTATCAGAAAATACGCAGAGGGTGCACGAGATGGTGAAAAAATCTGGTCAAATGGGCGTGCCAGTGCTGGATATCAATGGAAAGATTCTTGTAGGGTTTAACCCACTTGAGATTGATGAGGCGTTGGTGTAACGAATTTATTTTGAAAGCTTTCCTTTGACAGGGGAGCTTTTTTGTGATATCTACATTGGTACGGGCAATGGACGCCCAGGAGGGAACATTACAATGCAACGGATCGATAAGCTACAGCTGGGGGTTGGCTTTGTCTGCTCCGGATGTGAGCAGGGGAAGGTGAAGCGGGTCATTCTCCATCCTTCGGGTGGTCACTATTGTTTCACTTGCA
>CAYTKU010000045.1:2994-4653 GCA_964438795.1 uncultured Gammaproteobacteria bacterium | reverse complement strand
GCCAAAAGAAGCCAGGCCAAAATCGCATCGAGACGGCGTACGAATACGCGATCGCCTACCAGCACATACCAACCCAAAATATATCCACCCAAAACAGTAATGAGCATTATTCCGAGCATCTGCCAAATGATCGTTCGCTCTTTTTTTATCATGACAAAAAGACCGCGGACAATGGCAAGAGCAATAATAGCCATCAAAAGGATGACAGGAGCGCGAAAATCAGTAAAAATATTTGAAACAAAGGCAACTTCAGTCATGTGATTGAAGACAATGTTGCTACTCGCTATTTCACCAGGAGAAATTGGCTTAGCAAAAAACCAGCCACCAAATTGCCCCACAGTTTGTTTGAAAAAATTCCACCAAGAAAATTGGTCGGGCAAACGACTAAACCCAAATACAAAATCTATGAGTGGAAAAAAGAACATGGGCAGTGCAGCCAAAAGCACCGTCATTATTTTATGTTTACGATCCATGTCTTTCCACAGCGATGTTTCCAGTTTTCCTTTCCATATTTTTTTGAACAAAAACGAGACGATCAACACCAGCCAAAACAGCAGTGCATAGAGAGCATAGCCAAAGAGCATCAGGACTCCATACGCAATCAGAACTGTTTTTTGCCTTTTCGTAGGTTCTTTTTGCGTGCTGAAAATGAGCCAGAGCCCAAACAAAAAACTGAGGAAACCAAAACTCACTGCGACCGTAATACTCCCAATGGCTTGAAGAGCAAAGGGAAAACTTGAGAGAGCTGAGAGAACCAAGGCCTTATTTTTGTTTTGAAAAATCTGAAGCCCAAGAGCGAGACTGATCACCGGCAAAAATAATCCCCAAAAAATCGCCATGAACCATTGATGAAGATTTTCCAGTGATACGTGGAGGGTCTCTGACAAGAGCGTCATCAGCCCCCAGGTCTGACCATAGGTATATTTATAAGGGTTGATGATGGATTGTGGAAAGGCAGGAAGAATTCCTTCACCAGCAGAAAGTTTTTGCTCCACACCAATCATCCGCCAGACATCGCCACCCCAAGGGAGCTCATGAACGAGTGGCAGATACAGATGCAAAAGGAGTGAATAGGCAATAATACACAAAAATTTGGCCTGGTAAGACACCTTGGAAAAAAATATAATGCCCAGAACAAAGGTAAGCAGAAAAAAATTGTACAAGTACCAGGGATGAATCGCCTGCCAAGGACTCAGCAATGGAATATCTGTTCGGCAGAGTATCAAGATAGCGATTTGCAAAAGAGAAAGAGCAAAAAAACAAAAAAAGGCAAACTTTCTCTTTGGGATAAAACCAAAATTTTCTTCAGTCGTTTTTATCTTCTGGATATTTTTTTGTACATGGGTGCGAAACAGGAGTACAGCGAGAAAGAAAAAAATAAAAAGAAAAGAGATAAACAGTGGAGTAATCTTGTACCACACAACAAAAATAGAAGAAAAAAATCCGAGCAGAATGACACTACCACCGAGCCCCAAAAGAAGTGAAAGGTATTTTTCACGAATAAAAAAAACTGACTTCAAAATATCCCCGAGCAACACACCGACAATCAAAATATAAAGACCAAAAAAAACAAATCCCAAAATTTGCGAATGCAAAAAAAGCGTGTTCAAAACAAGACCTGTCAGAACTGCAAATGGGAATATATATTTTTTTATCATA
>CAYTKU010000045.1:0-2894 GCA_964438795.1 uncultured Gammaproteobacteria bacterium | reverse complement strand
CCAAAAAGCCACGCCGCTGCTGTAAACAAATACTCTGCATTCCAAATCAATCCTGCGAGAGTCAAAAATACTGCCAATACCTGCAAAATCATTTTTATCTTTCCCCAGATATTGGCAGCTCGCACTGTCTTGAACTTTACTTCTGCCACCAGCGCCATCACAATAAAAAGTATTTCTATCCCGAGCACAGCAAGAGCCAGGCGCCAATCAAAATTTTGTATCACCACAAACAGTATCATCACTCCGATCAAAAATTTGTCAGCAAAGGGATCAAAGAGCATCCCAAACTTGGTGATCTGATTTCGTGTTCGTGCCATGGACCCATCGAGTGCATCTGTCAGTGCGGCAATCACAAATACCACAATACCCACATGATAATTGTGTGTGACCATGAGCCAAGCCACCACAGGCGTCAGCGCTACCCGAAAAACCGTCATGATATTGGGCGTAATCGAATATGGGATAAAACGTAGAATCGTCCATCTCAAAAAATGATCATGAGGATAGACTTCAGGCGCATTTTGAAAAACAAAATAATCTGGATGTTTGATGGCAAAACGGTTGATGATTTTCATAACTCTGATACAATAGGACAAGCAAAGTAACCATACTATACATTTTTTTGGCTTTACTCACAATAGTTATGACCTCCCCTTTTCTCAAATTTGGCTCAAATTACACGTTTTTAGCCATAGGAATTTTCCTTCTCTTTTTGAATACGTTTTTTTTCAAAAATGGACTGGTCGGAATTCTCTCTCTTTTCGTCTATTTCGTGCCTCTTTCTCTGATTTTAGGAGAAAAAATCTGTGCCAAGCAAAAAAGCCAAAACTTTCTCTCTGGCCTTCTTTTTATTCTGACAGAACTTATTATTGCTGGCAGCATTGTGTATTATGCCTACAAAATTACTCCAACCATATCTTTTCTTCTGCTTCTTTTGCCAGTTTTTACAGCTTTTCTTTTACCAAAAAAAGAAAATACGGTCGAAGAAAAACAACCAGCTTCACAGTCTCTGTTTTCACCTGTTCTCACGTTTAGTATCGTTGCTCTGGATATTTTTCTTCTCATCTATTTGTACACACATCGCACCTACGAACTCGCTGCTTCACCCTGGTTGCAGGTAGGACCAATCTTTTTTGCGCTCTATGCACTGACGACCCTGCTTCTTTTTATTCATTACAAAAAACAAACAAATTTCTTGGCGACCCAGGTACTCACCTCGCTGCATTTTTTTGTTGGGATTGCAGTGGCTGTGCTCATCTACCCACTGGGCTATGGGTTTGATGCTTTTATCCACCGCGCGACGCAGGAATGGATCGCTGTTCATGGATTCATTGCTCCAAAAAATCCTTATTATATCGGGCAATACAGTCTGGTCACCGTGCTCTCTCATGTGAGTCATCTCAAAATATTTTTTGTGGATATACTCCTGGTTCCGCTGCTCTCAGCTATTTTTCTGCCAGGGATTATTCTGATGACGATAAAGAAATTCTTTTCAGATTCAAAAATGGCTTCACTCGCCTTTTGGATTCTTCCTTTTGTACCATTTTTGTCACTCCACCTCACCACCCCGCACAACCTCGTGATTCTTTTCACCATTCTGATTGTTTTTCTCAGTTGGTCTGCCAGTAAAAAAGAAATTTCTTTCTTACTTCCCTTTCTCGTTGCCATCGCTGCTGTTGTCACACATCCTCTGGTCGGAGCGCCTGTATTCATTTTTACCCTCTCACTCTTTTTGATCCAAAAATTTGCACCTTTCAAAAAACTCACCATGAGTATTGTTGCGTTGACTTTTTTGGGGCTCTGTTTACTCCTCCCCGTGCTATTCACTCTCAATGGTCTGCGTATTGGGAAATCACTTCCCACGATCACAAATCCATTTACTCATATTGGTTCGTTTTTGGATCTCTTTCAACTTCCTTATTGGTATGCCAAAACCAGTTCAATCCAACTGGAAACTCTCTACCTCTGCCAGAGACTTATTGTTCCAACCTTCTTAGTCTTGGCTCTTGTTGGATTTTTTTATTTACGAAAAAAAGAAAAAAGTATTTTTGTTTGGCTCTTTCCTCTCACAGCCATTGCCCTCTTTATTGATGCCTGGCTCCTGCGCAGCTGGATAGTTTTTCCTGATGTAGTTACCTATGAACAAGGAGATTATCCCAAACGCCTTCTCTTTACCAGTCTCATATTTTTGTTGCCACTCGCCATATATGGATTTTTGACCCTCTATGGCAAAGCACTTTCTTTTTTCAAATCCCAAAATACAAAAAAACATTCTGAGTATCTCTTGCTCGTTTTGATGGCAGTGACACTCACCTGTACACTCTACCTGTCTTATCCGCAAAGAAACCTCAAGGTTCGTTTTCCAGGCTACAATCTAACGCAGAGTGATTTCAAAGCCGTCGAATGGATACAAGCACAGAACTCTGACTCAGAGTATATTGTTCTCTCCAACCAGCTCGTGTCGGCAGCAGCTCTCACAAAATATAGCTTTGCCAAATACTTTGATACTCCTCAGGGAGAACTCTTTTACTACTCTATCCCCACGGGCGGTGTGCTCTACAAATATTATGGAAAAATGATTTATGAGGGACAAAAGCCTGAGTATATGGAGGAAGCCATGAAGATTGCTGGGGTAAAAAAGGCGTATTTTGTCGTCAATTATTATTGGGCCAAGTCATCGGAGATCGTTGAAAATGCCGAGAAGTCTGCAGATCGTATGCAGGTGATTGATGATAAGATTTGGGTTTTTGAGTATATTTCAAAATAATCTTTTTTTCTTTCGGTACCTTTTGCCAAAAGGATTAAACTTTACTACTTTTTGAACAAAAAGTAGTACAAAAACTGCCTCGCAATGAAAAAGAGAGGGGAACACTTTCACTTATGGACCAAAACTC
>CAYTKU010000044.1:0-4771 GCA_964438795.1 uncultured Gammaproteobacteria bacterium | reverse complement strand
TGCACCCTGGACAGCAGAACTGAGCACGGAAGCAGTAATAGCCTGAGTGGTCGAGAGTTCGACTTTCTTTTTTACTTCAGTAGCAGCCTGTTGGTTGGGTGTTCCTGGAGGGGTCACATCTACCGTAGCCCCTGATGTTTGAGCAAGTATTTTTTCTGGAAATAAAACAGAAACTAAACTTGAAAATAAAAATATTCCTACACTCAAACTGAGGAGGATTTTATTTTTTGAAAAATTTGTCCAAAAAGACATAAGAAAGAAAAGCTATTGGGTAGATGTAGTTGCAACGCCTTGAGATGGTGCATACTGCTGAGCAATCATACTTTGTGCGAGCTCAAGCAAAGTAGCATCATCGACTTTATCAAGTTCTTCTTTGCTGATAGCGCCACTTCGGAGCATCAATTCACGGAGAACTTTTGGATCTTCAGATAAAGCATTCAAATTTTCCAAAACGGATGGTGGTGCAATTTCACCAGGATTTTGACCAATATTGGTAGCATTGCCCAAAACAGGAACGAGCCCAGGTGATGTAGTAGTCACAACCACTTCACTCGCAGAACAACGCTGACCTTCTGCACAGAGCGGATCTGTGCCTGTATCAATTTCTTTTTTGTCACTGATACCATCTGAGTCAGTATCAGGAAGGTATGGACTGGTCGTAAAAAATTGTAATTCTTCATAATCATTGAGCCCATCTTGATCTGTATCAATGGATTGAAGACGAGCTTCTTCACTTTCAAATAATGAAGTATTTTCAGGAAGAGCAATATCACTTTCACGAATCACAAATGGTCCATAGATGGTATTTCGCATCTGTAAAAAGCCAAGCACAACAATAAGTATACCAAAAACAACGAGCATGATGAAGCTCAATTTTTGTTGCATGGTATAGCGGTGAACAGTAGACTCATCCATAATCAATAAATTTGTATACAGTATATCAAAAATTGACTCTTTTGTACAAACTATCACCACAATATAAGTGGATAAAAATATACTCAAGAGCGATATGAGATAAGTTATAAGCGATAGATGACACACTACAATTATCTCTATCTATCGCGTATCTCTTATCTTCACTCATAAAAAAACCCTTCAGTATTTCTACCAAAGGGTCTTTTACTTATACCGCACCAACTCTTATTTTATATTACTTTTTTCGTCCTTCAACGATTTGTTGTTCTACATTCTTTGGACATTCTGCATAGTGAGAAAATTCCATAGCATAGCTTGCACGTCCTTGAGACATAGAGCGAAGAGCTGTAGCATATCCAAACATACTCGCCAGTGGCACGATAGCACGTACGACTTTTGAAGGTCCGCGATCGGTCATTTCTTGAATTTGACCACGTTTACTTGAGATATCTCCGATCACGTCTCCCATGTATTGTTCTGGAGTAGTTACTTCTACTTTCATGATAGGTTCGAGAATAACAGCTTGAGCTTTTTGTGTCGCAGCAACAAAGGCCATACTTCCAGCAAGTTTGAAGGCAATTTCACTTGAATCTACTTCATGGTAACTTCCATCATAAACGGTTGCTTTGATGTCTACCATTGGATATCCAGCTACGACACCTTTGTCCATAGCTTCTTTGACACCTTTTTGAATTGGAGTGATAAATTCACGAGGAATGGTACCACCTTTGATCTCTTCAACAAATTCAAAACCTTTTCCTGTTTCTTGTGGCTCAACACGAATCCAGCAGTGTCCATATTGACCCTTTCCACCAGATTGTTTGATATATTTTCCTTCAGCTTCAGCACTCTGACGAATAGTTTCTTTATAGGCAACTTGAGGAGCACCAACATTTGCATCTACATTGAATTCGCGTTTCATGCGATCAACAATAATTTCGAGGTGAAGTTCTCCCATACCAGAAATAATAGTTTGGAGAGTTTCTTCATCTGTATGAATACGGAAAGTTGGATCTTCTTCAGCCAATTTTTGCATGGCAATACCCATTTTTTCTGCATCTTGTTTGGTCTTTGGTTCAATGGCAACGTGAATAACTGGTTCTGGAAAAGTAATTTGTTCAAGAGCAACTGGTTTTTTTTCATCACAAATCGTATGCCCCGTACGAACACCTTTGAGACCAATAGCAGCTGCAATTTCTCCTGCAAATACTTCATCCACATCTTCACGACTATTGGCATGCATACGCACGATACGTCCAATACGTTCTTTTTCACCCGTTGTTGTATTGATGACATAACTTCCTGCTTTGATCGTACCAGAATACACACGGAAGAAAATCAATTTTCCTACAAAAGGATCAGTGGCAATCTTGAAAGCAAGACCGACAAATGGCTCGTTATCTGCAATTTTTATTTCTACTTTTTCCTCAATATTGTCAACATTGGTAGCAACAATAGCTGGCTTGTCCATTGGTGAAGGAAGATAAGCAACCACAGCATCGAGTACAAACTGTACTCCGATATTTCCAAGCGCAGATCCACAAGTTACAGGAAAGAGTTCACTTTTGAGTACCATTTTTCGGATACCAGTTTTGATTTCTTCAATCGTCAATTCTCCGGTTTCGAGGTATTTATTCATGGTTTCGTCAGAACTTTCTGCTACTTTTTCCATGAGTTTGGCTCGATATTCTTTTACTTTTTCTACCATGTCTCCTGGAATCGGAATTTCCACGATTTTCATACCATGATCCCCTTCAAACTGGTAGGCTTTACTTTCGACCAGATCGATAAGACCAGCAAAAGTAGAATCTGCTCCAATAGGAAGCTGAATCGCAAGAGCATTTGGAGAAAGACGACTCTGAATAGATTCGAGAGTCATATAAAAATCTGCTCCAAGTTTGTCCATTTTGTTGGCAAAACAAATACGAGGAACCGCATACTTGTCAGCTTGACGCCATACAGTTTCTGATTGAGGTTCAACTCCTTGTGAACCGTCAAAGGCAGCAACAGCACCATCAAGAACACGAAGAGAGCGTTCTACTTCTACGGTAAAGTCAACGTGACCAGGAGTATCAATAATATTGATACGATGATTTTTCCAAAAACAAGTCGTCGCAGCAGAGGTAATAGTAATACCACGTTCTTTTTCTTGTTCCATCCAGTCCATGGTAGCTTCTCCTTCGTGAACTTCTCCGATTTTGTGCTTACGACCAGTATAAAAAAGAATACGTTCAGTCGTCGTTGTTTTACCAGCATCGATGTGGGCCATGATACCGATATTGCGGGTTTTTTCGAGTGAATATTCTCGAGGCATAAGATAAAAAGTGAAAGACTAAAGTTAATATATTATTTCGGACTTCCGTGTTGACCTTTTCGCTTTCCTCGCCTGTTGGCTCAGGGACGACCTTTGCGAAGGTCGTAACCCGCGAAAAGGTAAACTACATAATTCCTAATATTAATAACTTTTATTTTTAATAAAAATTATCTTCTTGCAAAGTGAGCGAAGGCTTTGTTGGCTTCTGCCATACGATTGACATCTTCTTTCTTTTTCATTGCTCCACCAACTCCTTCGAGAATATCAAAGAGTTCTGCTGATAAACGGTCTTGCATTCCTTTTCCTTTGCGAGCACGAGCAGCTCCAATCACCCAACGAAAAGCCAAAGTATTTTGACGACTGGCTGGTACTGGCATAGGTACTTGGTAGTTGGCTCCACCGACACGGCGAGAACGAACTTCCACACTTGGACGAATGGTATCCATAGCTTTTTCAAACAAAGAAAGCGCTTCACCTTGTTTTTTTTCAGCGAGACGTTCCATTGCTCCGTAGACAATATCTTGAGCTGTGGTTTTCTTTCCAGAATCCATGACAAAATTGACAAATTTAGAAACCAAAACACTGTTATATTTTGGATCAGGCATGATTTTGCGTTTTGGTACGCTTTTTCCTCTAGGCATATGAAGTATTTAGAATTTCAAAATTTATTTCTTTGGAGCAGCACCAGCTTTTGGTCTTTTTGCACCATAGACTGAGCGGCCTTTACGACGGTCGGCAACTCCTTGTGTATCATAAACACCACGAACAATATGATAACGTACACCTGGCAAATCTTTTACACGACCACCACGGATAAGTACGATAGAGTGTTCCTGAAGATTGTGTCCTTCACCTGGAATATAGGCAATAACTTCTACACCATTACTGAGACGAACTTTGGCAACTTTACGAAGCGCAGAGTTTGGTTTTTTTGGTGTGGTTGTATACACTTTGGTACAAACACCACGTTTGAATGGTGCACCTCTTTTTAATTCGGTTCTCTTGCGGTGAAGAGAATCGTAGGTAAATTGGAGCGCAGGAGACTTGGATTTCACTTTTTGAACCACGCGTCCTTTGCGCAAAAGTTGATTCATTGTAGGCATAACCTATAAATATTTAAAGAAATACATTGACATTCACCTTATACATTTTTGCTTGCTCGTGGCTGCGGCCAATGCAAGCAAAAAAGTATGCGGCTCCATGTCACTGTATTTCTTTATTTTGAATAAAAAAATACCCGTGGAGTGGGTATTCGAAATTTTCTTTGATCGACTCAAAAAAGGTATTTCGAACGTTGTCCCGACATACATCGGGATAAACCCTTCATCCCCATAGGGGGATTACTCCGTTCTCAAATATGGCCGTAGTATAGTGCAAATCCTCTCCCCTGTCAAGAGGCTAAAAGAACCTAATTCCCCCAGTAAAGAGAGCTACAAAATAATCCACAATGGGGTTAATAACATGCGAAAAGTAAAAAACAAAGATAAGTACGAGAACAAAACCAAACCTTTCAAGGGCAATTTTGAAATTTTCCATTGATGC
>CAYTKU010000043.1:0-4818 GCA_964438795.1 uncultured Gammaproteobacteria bacterium | reverse complement strand
ACAAAAGGTTGCAGGAAGAAAAGGTACCGAAAGGAAAAGATATATTTGAAAAAAGATTTAAGGAAAAATTTGTTTCTTTGATTGAAAAGAAAAAAACCGGTCGCCTGAGGCGACCGGTTTTTAATTATTTGACTTCTTTTACTTTTACTTTGGTAAAGTTTTGTCTGTGTCCTTGATTTCTGGTATAGCGGATCTTGTTCTTAAACTTCACAATACGAATTTTTTTGCTTCGTCCTTGATCTTGGACATTTGCAGCAATTGAAGCTCCATCAATATACGGAGCACCCATTTTTACACTACTTCCATCGTCATTCGCGATAAGAAGCACTTTATCAAAGACAACATCTTTACCAATTTCAGCTTCAAGTTTTTCAATTTTCATGACTGAACCTGTTTCAATAAGATATTGCTTTCCACCTGTTTCGATAACGGCAAACATAAAAAAATAGAATTTATTAAGTGATAAGGGAAACGTGGCTAGTATAGAGCAAAATAAACCATTTGTCAAGGCTGTACCATTTTATCCCCTATTTTGAGGCCATGGGCATCAATCCAACCTGCAGGGAGCTCCAAAACCATATTTCCAGCACTCCGAGGATGATACCGACGTAATTCAGATTCGGCTTTCCCTATTTCTGTTGGCACATTTGGAGCCATATCCACCACCACGCCTTTTTCGAGCCAAATAATATCCAAAGGAAACAAAGTATCACGCATAACTATGGTCTGACGGCTCGATTCACCAAAAACAAACAACATACCATCATGGGGTTCAAGACTTTGTCTTCCTCCTACCCCTTTATGCCACTGAGTCGGAGTTTTTGCAACCAAAACATCCAAAATTTGTCCAGAAAGCACAATCTCTGTACTTGACCAATGAAATTGCCAAAAAAACATAAATATGGCTGAAGCAAAAAAACCAATAATAATCAGAAGACTAAATTTTGAAGGTCCTTTTTCCATATTATTTTTTTCGGCTAAAAAATATACCAACAAGTAGCATTAGTATAAATAAAAAAAGAAGCGCTATCAACTTTTGATTGGTTTGCAAAAACAGTGTAGAAATACCAAAAACAAATGCAATCGAATAGAGCAGCAATACTGCCTGACGTTGTCCGAGGCCAGAATTGAGCAGGCGAAAATGCAAATGCTCAGAATCTCCGACAAATATAGATTGTTTCTTTTTCAAACGTAACATAATCACACGAATCACATCAAGCATAGGAATGGCCATGACCAGGAGTGTTGTCGCAATTTTACTTCCAGAAATAATAGCCAAAATACCAAGAATAAATCCAATAAAGAGACTTCCCCCTTCTCCCAAAAACACTTTGGCCGGATGAAAATTCCACACCAAAAATCCCAAACAACTCGCAATAAAAATAGCAGCAAATAAACTTACTTCAGGTTGGAACCACTCTGGTTGCTGGCTCAAAAAAAATACAACGATCGCACCAATGGTCACAATACCAGTCGAGAGACCATCCATACCATCGAGCAATTTGGTCGTAAACATCATACTCATGAGCCAGAAAAAAACCAAAACATCAGCCAGAAGCAAAATATTTCCAAGACCAAATACAGAAAAGGAAAACATATCCAAATACAGAGCTCCACCAAAAGGACTCGTAATACTCTGAAGACCAATCCCAAATCCCAATACAACGAGAGTAGCGACCAAAGGAAACCAAATCTGTTTTGCAGGCGAAAGACTCAATTTGTCATCCAAAATTCCTCCAACCATCAAAATCAAACCACCAAAAAAAATTCCCCAAATATGATGACTACTAATATCACTCCCAATATTTTTTCCAATAAAAAGTGCCCAAAAAAGAAAGAGAAAAAAAGTCAAAAAAATAGCAACCCCACCAGCGAGTGGAATATTTTTTTTATGAATTTTTCTTTTTTGTGTAGGACGATCAACAATGCCAATTTTTTGCATCACAAAAGCTACCAATGGTGTCAATAAAAGTGATACAAAAAACGTACAAAAAAAATACAATACCAACATAGATTCTTTTTCAATCTTCAAAAGAAAAATCAAGAATATTTTTCTACCCGAAGCTCAGTCCCTGAAAGAACGACGGTATCACGACGGTCTACCTGACGTTGTAAAATCATCTCTGCGAGTTTATTTTCTACCAAATCTTGAATAGCACGGCGCATAGGACGAGCACCAAATTCTGGATCAAAACCAACCTCAGCCAAATGTTCAAGACCAGACTCTTCGACTCGAAAACCAATGCCTCGAGCATCCAGATCTTTGGCAATGCGTTTGAGCATATACGAAGCAATCACTTTTGTATCTTCACGGTTCAAAGCATGAAACAGAACAATACCATCAAAACGATTTAAAAATTCTGGACGAAAATGATCTTTGAGCTCAGTTCGCATCAATTTTTCACGAATCATATCAAGTGCCACGCCAGCGTTCAACTGTTCCTGGACATACCGAGTCCCTGCATTACTCGTCGCAATAATAATGGTATTGGTAAAATCAATCACTCTCCCTGTACTATCAGTCAAACGTCCATCATCAAATACCTGCAAAAACAAATCCAAAATTTGTGGATGCGCTTTTTCCATTTCATCAAGAAGTACGAGGGAAAATGGCTTTTGTCGAACGGCCTCAGTCAAACTCCCTGTCCCCTGTTGACCAGGCTGACCAATCAGACGATAAATAGAACCAACATCTTGATATTCACTCATATCAAGACGCACCATACGATTTTCACCACCAAAATACACTTCTGCAATCGTCTTGGCAAGTTCAGTTTTTCCAACACCAGTTGGACCCAAAAAGAGAAAATTGGCAATCGGGCGTTTGGTCGAACGAATCTCTGCCCTTGCTCGACGAAGTGCATTGGCTACAAGTGAAACAGCTTCTCCTTGGCCGACGACCCGTTTGTGCATTTCTTCTTCAAGTTTCAAAAGCTTGGATGATTCATCTTGCGTAATGCTCGTGACAGGCACGCCAGTCTTTTGACCAATAACGCTCGCGACATCATTTTTGGTAACGAGTTGATGTTCACCACGAGTTGATTTTACAAAACTGGCAACCTCAGTACAAAGATCGACCGCACTTTCTGGTAATTTTTGATCACGCAAAAATCGTGAAGAAAGTTTGACACAATTTTCAATTGCATCATACGAAAAAAATACATTTTGTTCATATTCAATTCCACCCACTTTGGATTCCACCACCTGAATCGCTTGATTTTCTTCCATTTCAGGTACATCCACGCGTGCAAACAAACTCCCAATTGAAGTATTAAGAATATGTTGGTTATATCCCTCACTCGTTGCCGTTGCAATAATAATAAACCGACCAGAGCTCAAATATTCAGCCAGGGTTTCAGAAATATCAAAACCATTGCCAGTGACCAAATCCTGCAAATTATTGATAAACAAAATAATATTTTTGGCATGAGAAATTTCACTCATCATGTGAATGAGTCGTTCCTGAGCTCCATTGACATCCACTCCTGCTACCAGTGCAGTGGTTGAAAGCTGTACCAAGCGCTTGTCAAACATTCGTTTTGGCACAGTATCTTCAATCATACGCTCGGTGATTCCATGAATCAGTGTCATCTTGCCAACCCCATGCTCACCGACCAAGACTACACCACTTCGTCCAGCATCAATAGCACGCAAAATTTCTTCGAGTTCTTTTTCGCGAGCCACACAGGTCGTCAAATATCCGAGCGATCCAGATCGAGTGAGATCTTGACTAAAAGTATTGAGGTACGGTGTAGCAACAGCAGTCATTGCTCGATCAAGCCCATATTTACTCCTTTTCGAAGCCATGACACGAAATTTTTGGTATTGATCCCGCATTTTTTCACGAATACGAGCCCATTCCACCACATTTTGAAATTTTTGTTGTTCAATGCCAAGATCGTACATCCATTCTTGCAAAGATGGTGTGACCCCAACCGCTGCCTCAAGCAATTCGGTCACATCAACAAAACGTTTGCGGTTGATATATGCATTTTCATACGCCTGAAAAATAACTTGATGCAAAGTCTCTGAAAAGAGCGGATCTTTTTCTTGTGTTCCTGCAGAAAAAACAGCAGTGATTCGATCCTGAAGCGTTTGCGCAGGAAGACCCAATCGCAAAAACAGCATAGAAATTTTTGTATTGCCCAAAAGAGTACAAAAAAGATGAAGTGGAAGTACTTGTTCTTGTTTATATTTTTCAGCCAAACGAAAAGCCTCACGAAGCATCTCCTGTGCTTCTTTCGTAAAAGACAGCGCAATATTTTTTCTTTTTTTATAAGGGATATGAGCGACCGCATCAAAATTTTCAAACATTCCTTGACTGAGGCTATTTTTTTCAATTTCTGTTTTGTCTTTTTCAAAACCTTGCATTTCTACATCCTCCACCGGTATTTTTGCACTTTTGACGCGATACAACAACCAAAAAGCTCCCAAAAGCCCAAACCAAAAAAATACAGCGATGCCACTTTGACTCCAAAAATTACTTTCCAAAATTTCTATACCAATATTTTGTTCAGATACTTTGAGAAAAAAAATCACTATTGCAAATACACTTGCAAGAGTGAACAATCCGATCTCAAAATAATACAAATATTTTTTATACTGTTTCAAGCGAAGAGAATATTCAGAAAATGATTCTCCATAAAATAAAAATTTTCCACGCACGAAATGCCCAGAACCAATACCATGACACTGTACACATTTTTTGTCGTGAAGAAAACCTGTCCCTGTACAGGTCTGACAAAGAATAAGAGAAAGTCGAGCTTGTGGCGTAAAATCCATATTATCCGAAAAAAAGATTGGAAGTAATATAAAAAA
>CAYTKU010000042.1:0-4898 GCA_964438795.1 uncultured Gammaproteobacteria bacterium | reverse complement strand
TATACTATGATTTCAAATATTCTCTTCCACTATGCCACGAAGGTCTCCACGAGAAAAGCCCCGCAACGAGGCAACTTTTGACCCAACCCTTTCTCAAGGGGTCATTGCTACTCTTCTTATTATTCTTGCCTGTATTATTACACTGAGCTTTTTTGATAAAGCCGGTACTCTTGGTATCGTACTCAACGAATGGATTCTCAGTTTCTTCTTTGGTTCAATTCGGTATATTACACCGGTTGTTCTGTTTATTTTTGCCTGGCATCTGGTCGTCCAAATTGATTTTGATTACAAAAAAACACATGGGATTGGAGCAATCCTCTTTTTTCTTTCCGCCTCAAGTCTCCTCCATATTGGCTTCGCACCACAAACCATGTGGCTTGAAGCGGTCAATGGTCATGGTGGGGGTGTCTTTGGAATGCTCGCTTGGCCACTCAAAACCTACCTCGGACCAATCGCCTCTCTCATACTCCTCGTTGGTACGACCCTGATTTCACTCCTCTTTTTGTTCAATACTCATCCGATTGCCATTATCAGAGCCCTCGCAAATAAAATGAAATCGAACGCTCCCCTCAAAAAAACACAAATTGCTCGGGTAATTGAAGATGATGAGGATGAAGAGGAAGAAGAACCGATCAAACAAACTCTCTTCAAAAAAGCACCAAAACAAAAAGCAGAACCCGAAGAAGATGAGTCAGAGGAAAACGAAGAACCCCCAAAGCGCGTTACACCAAAAATTATCATAGGCGGAGGTGAATCAGTCTCCCCTCTTGCAACACCAGAATGGCAAAAAAATGTGGTGATCAAAGACCTTCCGCCAGTCGAGCTTTTGCAAAATAAAAAAGACAAACCAATGAGTGGGGATATTGATGCCAATGCAGAGATCATTGTGGATACGTTTCACCAATTCAATATTGAAGTAGAAATGAGTGAAGTGCGTGTTGGTCCAACCGTGACACAATATACGCTCAAGCCTGCCAAAGGAGTAAAACTCTCTCGTATTACCGCACTCTCCAATGACCTCGCTCTTGCACTCGCTGCACACCCAATTCGTATCGAAGCACCAATTCCAGGCAAACCACTGGTCGGTATTGAAGTACCAAACCGCAAGACAGCTATGGTAACGCTCAGAGAACTGCTTGAAAACAATGATTTCATGGCACGCAAACATAATCTCATGATTGCACTTGGAAAAGATGTTGGGGGAAAAGTTTGGTTTGCAGATCTTCCACGCATGCCACATTTGCTCATAGCAGGTTCGACGGGTTCTGGAAAAACGGTGTGTATGAACACCATCATCCTTTCGCTCCTCTACCAAAATACAGCTGAAGATCTTCGTATGATCATGGTCGATCCAAAACGCGTTGAGCTCACTCTCTACAATGGTATTCCCCACCTTCTCACACCTGTTATTACCAATGCAGCCAAGACTGTCAATGCGCTCAAATGGACCATTGGTGAAATGGATAGACGTTTTGAAATTCTCTCGCAAGCTGGCAACCGTGACATTGGCACTTACAACGCTTCACACCCTTCGACCAAACTCCCTTATATTGTTTTCATTATTGATGAACTTGCTGATCTGATGGCCACAGCAGCAGGAGACGTCGAAGCTGGTATTATTCGACTTGCACAAATGGCCCGTGCTGTTGGAATACACTTGATTGTCGCGACACAACGCCCAAGTGTGGATGTCATCACAGGACTCATGAAAGCAAATATACCTGCTCGCATTGCCTTTTCTGTGGCATCAGTGACAGATTCCCGCACCATTCTCGATTCTCCAGGCGCAGAAAAACTCCTTGGCCGTGGAGACATGCTCCTACAAACCGCAGAACTTTCAAAACCTGTTCGTATTCAAGGTGCGTTTGTGAGTGAAGAAGAGCTCAAAAAAGTAGCAGAACATCTCAAAGGTGATGAAGAACCTGTCTACGATACAGCGATCACAGAAAAAACATCAGCAAGCAATGGCAATTCTGGAGGTGGATTTGATGGAAGCGATGGCCAAGATCCGTTGTTTGACGAAGCCAAAAGTGCTATACTCGATGCAGGCAAAGCAAGTGCTTCTTTTCTTCAGCGTCGCCTCAAAGTCGGCTATGCTCGTGCAGCACGACTCCTTGATGAACTCGAAGAAGCAGGCATCATTGGTCCAGGAGAAGGCGCCAAACCTCGTGAAATCTTGGTAACCGAAACAGAAATTGAAGAAAATGATTTTTCTGCAGCTGGCAGAGGCAATGTCTACAAAAATACCACAGCACCTCAACAATCAGTTGAAGATGAATCTGAAGCAGAACAAGAAGAAGTTGATGAAGAGGTCGATGAATCTGAGGAGGAAGAATATCAAGACGAAGAGTCAGAAGAAGAAATCACAGATGAAGAAAATGACCAACAAAAAGATACACGATAAGAGATATCACATATCTCTTATCACATATCTCCTATCTCAATATCGCCCACAATTGGTATGCAATTTCAAACCAAAAATTTACAAAAACCAGAACGCACCTGCATTCACCTCAAAAATCTGCGTGAACAAAAAGGCATTACACTCGAAGAAATCGCCAAACGCCTCAAAATGAGTACCACTCACATTCGCGCACTCGAAGAATGCCGTTCCAAAGATCTTCCCTTTGCTTCTATTTACAAAAAAAAACTCGTACGTCAGTATTGTCGTATTGTTGAGGCTGATTACAAAAAACTCGTGCACCAATTTGTGGAGGAAGAGCTCGAACATTCTCTGGCACCCATAGCCCAAAAATCTCTCTCCAAAAAAGGAATTGGCGTCTGGTACAATATCCCATTTCTCTTTCGCCTTGGAACAACACTCACCATTGCTCTTGTATTTTTTGGTTACCTCGGACTTCAGGTCAAAAAAATCATTGAACCACCAGAGCTCCAACTCTTTTCTCCAGTCAATGGTATGATTACAGCTGACTCAAATCTTCAAATTCTTGGACAAACCAATAAAGAAGTCAAAGTAACCATCAATGGAAAAGAAATAAAAAATAGTGAACAAGGAGTTTTTGACGAGACTCTCTCACTCTCCCCTGGTGTCAACACACTCGTAATATCTGCTGAAAAAAAACACGGCAAAACTACCAGTGAAACACGTTATGTTGTCCTTGAAAACAAACCAGAATTTTCTGCCGTTGATATCCCAAGCAAGCAAAATTGACAGCTTTCTAAAAAAAATGTACTCTACTAGAGAGAATGATTATTCTCTCTTTATTTTTCAAAAAGCCTGTCACACTTTTATTTAAAACTTTAGAAAAATTTTATCTCCACTGATGTATAATCTGTGTATAAATTATCTCTAACCATATATCGTATGCCAAAAGTCAGCGAAGAACAACAAGCAAAGTTCAAAGCAGCCCAATCTGCTATTGATCAGATCAAAGAACGTTTTGGAGATGGATCAATCATGAAATTTGGAGAAGCCAAAGCCATGCAGGTCGATGCTGTTCCTACAGGATCAGTTTCACTTGATCTTGCACTTGGAGTCAAAGGTGTCCCTCGAGGAAGAATTCTCGAAATTTTTGGACCAGAAGCGAGTGGAAAAACAACACTTGCTCAGCATATCATTGCTGAAGTCCAAAAACTCGGTGGAATTGCAGCCTTTGTGGATGCTGAACACGCACTTGATCCAGACTATGCTCGCAAAATTGGCGTGGATGTGGATAACCTCCTCATCTCTCAGCCAGATACAGGTGAACAAGCACTCGAGATCCTCGAGACCCTCGTACGCTCCAATGCCGTGGACGTGGTAGTCGTGGACTCTGTTGCTGCACTGGTACCAAAAGCAGAAATCGAAGGCGAAATGGGAGACTCGCACATGGGACTCCAAGCACGTCTCATGTCACAGGCTCTTCGCAAACTCACTGGTATTGTGAGTAAGACCAAAACCGTGGTGATTTTCATCAACCAAATTCGCCAAAAGATCGGTATTGTATTTGGTAATCCAGAAACCACCACTGGAGGAAATGCGCTCAAATTTTACTGTTCTGTTCGTATCGAAATTCGCCGTGCAGCTCAGATCAAACAAGGAGATAAAATCATTGGCAACCGAGTAAAAGTAAAAATCGTAAAAAACAAAGTTGCAGCCCCTTTCCGCACCACAGAATTTGACATCATGTACAATGAAGGCATTTCTATGTCTGGCGATCTGCTCGACACCGGTGTGGCTCACAAAGTCATCCACAAATCTGGCAATAGCTATAGCATTGGAGAAGAAAAATTGGGTGTTGGTAGAGAAAAAGCCAAAGAATACCTTCGTGCCAATCCAAAGCTCATGAAAGAAATCAACAAACGCATCTGGGAAGCGGTCGAACGTGGCGAAGCACCAGAGGAAGAAAAAGGTCAAGCTGGAGAAAAAGAAGATCTTGAAGGAGTGGAGATGGTGTAAGAAAAATATTTTATATACAAAAAAACCACCCTGAACAATGGCGAAGGGTGGTTTTTTGATTGTTCTATTATTACATTTGATATATATCGTGAAGTAAGATATTTTTTGCACTATCTACCTGCTCTTGAACTTGAAAGTTTCCATCTGCCAATTTTCGAGTAGCAGGATTTACTTGTCTTCTAGCAATATATAAATGATCTCGATTTTTTACTCTGTGAGCATTACGACGATCCATTTTTGATTCATCAAAATTTTCCATTGCGTAGGGAATCAAGAAGACATACACATTTTTTGTGTTGTTGGGCTAATTGACGAAAAGCATGCCTTCGAGAAGGTTTACTTTGTTGAAGGAGCATCCACAAATTTTCAGCAGTACAATGCGCCAAATATAAGATTCTAAGGGTAGAGTTTTTCTATTTCTACACCCGTGTAGTAGTACTTGAGCAGCTGTTTGTAATCCAAATCTTCTTCATTGGCCTTGATCATTGCATCCCTTTGA
>CAYTKU010000041.1:0-4900 GCA_964438795.1 uncultured Gammaproteobacteria bacterium | reverse complement strand
CGAAGACCATCTTCGAGACGAATCAAAGGTATCCATCCGAGCAGCTCCTTGGCCTTGCGCAGATCTGGGATACCTTTTTTGTTGATATAGTCCAAAGGCTTTTCAAAAACGACCTTGGAAGTAGAATTGGTCATAGTGACAATCCCACGAGCAATCTCAGAAATACGATACATATTGTCAGAACCAAGATTGACAATATATACCTCTGGCCCAGTATGCATATGGCGAATCAGGCCATCCACAATATCTGAAACATAGCAGAGAGTCTGAGTCGTATTTTCATCACCATACACCACGAGGTCTTTTCCTTCAAGAGCGCTGGTAATAAAATCCGGTATGAGGCGTCCATCCCACAGCTTCATACGAGGGCCGTAGCCAGGAAAAATTCGGCTAATCTTGGCATCCAGTCCATAGACCTGGCGATAGGTCTCCACACAGGTTTCAGCAAAGCGTTTGCCCTCATCATAACACCCACGAGGAGAGAGATGATTGATAATCCCTTCGGTTTCTTCTGTAAAAAAAGCACTGTCATCTCGAGGCTCTCCGTAAACCACAGAACTCGAGGTAAACAAATATTTGGCTCGATATTTTACAGCCAAATCCAGAGTACTAATCATAGCACTCGAATTGGCCCAGAGTGAATGCAATCTATGCTTTTCAAAATTCTTTGGACTCGTCGGACAAGCCAAATGATAAATCTCTTGGATTCCTTGAAACGAAACACGAAATTTGTCGAGCTCAGGAAAATCTGCCAAATCAATTGGTTGATTGACATCATAGCGAATAAACTCAAAGTCTGGATACTGGAGCAAATGATTGATATTTTCAATACCAGAATTGGACAGATCATCAATACAAATAACTTTGGCCTCACGCAGTAAACGCTCGCACAGGTGCGAACCCAAAAATCCAGTACCACCAGTCACAATAACATTTTTCTTTTCAAAAATAGGAGTTTGGTTGATCATAGATAACTAATAAAGAGGAATAAGAAAAAACATTTCTTGTTGTTTTTTTGGGAAGACAACCGAATCAATGATCTCTCCTGAATTTTTCCAGATCAAAATTTTTGAAGCATTTTTTTCAAGAGTAATAATATCTTCTTTTTTATCGCCGGTAAAATCTGCGAGTACGAGCTGCATATTTTCAGAAGTTACTGCATCAGAAACAGGAAATTGGCGAGTGACTTTGCCTTTTTTATCCACAATACTGACCGTCGCATTGGCACCTTTTTGTGAAAGCAAAACATATTCAAAAGTACCATCTCCATCAATATCCCCTCTTTCTACAAAAGTAATACGCCCAACCGACGGCAACGCAATACTTTCTTTTTTGACCAAATTGCCATCAAATGTTTGCAAAAAATATTTATTTTGTTCTTTGCTCACGAGCGCAATTTCTGCAGATCCACCACTTACACCAGAAAATACATTTGAAACCAAGAGCGTTCCAGGGACATCCAGATACACTTCTTTTTGTTTTTTTCCTTCGAGAGAAAAGAGTACAAAAGGATCTTGATCTACGAGCGGAGCAACCAAAATTTGAGAAGAAGCATCTGAAAAATTGCCAACAAACACATTTCCTATTTTTGTGGCATCCAAATCAAACCGAGAAATTTTTTCCCATTTGGAAGAATAAATCGTAGTTTGATATTTTCCCTGAAAAGATCGAATCGTCAGATAACGTGATTGACCCTGCGATTCAAAAGGTTTGAGTGTTATGAGTTTTCGTAAAAAAGCCTGGGTAGAAGTAGAAACCTGTTTATTTTTTGAAACCTGCAAAAAATCCCCTGAAGCGGTATCAAACAAACCAAGTGATTGGAGTACTTTACTTGAAGAAGATTTTGTTTTTGCATACATGACCGCTTTATCAACTTGCAACAATCCTGCACCAAACATATTTTTGTAGCTATTTTCATCTTTTGGTGGAGTTTTGTGTGTATTTTTGAGAAGGGCTTCATAGATCTGAGGAGCTTTCCATTCTGGTTGGACTGCTTTGATCAAAGCTGCGGCACCACTCACGAGCGGAGTAGAAAATGATGTTCCATTCCAACCATCACTATACGCAACATTGAGTCCTTCACTCGGAGCATATCGAAGCAGACTGCCCATATTCACACCAGGAGCAGTAATATCCACACAATTGGATCCATAATTTGAAAAGGTTGCCAAACGGTGAGCTTCATCAATAGCACTCACACCCAAAACTTTTTGGACTTTTGATCCAGCATCACTACAAGCAGGATAGAGCGGTGAAGTTTTGAGCGAATTGGCATTGTTTCCTGCAGCAGCGACCACCACGATGCCTTTTTCATAGGCTCTGTTAATCGTATGTTTGAGATCAATACTATCAGTACCAACCGCACTAATATTGATAATATCAGCACCATTGTCCATAGCATATTCAAGAGCGCGTACCAATGGAGTATAGTCACCCGCACCACTATTGGACAATACTTTGAGATTCATGAGCCGAATATTCCAGTTGAGACCAGCCATGTCTTTTTTGTTATTCCCAACAGCACCAATAATCCCAGCAACGAGTGTGCCATGATTAAAAAATCCATCTTGTTTTTCTTTTTTTGTCAGATCACTTACCTCTGGAACAGGATTGTTGTTTCCAAGCAGCTCATCACCTCGAAGTTTTTTATCTCCATTGAGGTCAGTCTGAACAAAATTCCAGCCCCAGACATCATCAATATACCCATTGTTATCATCATCTTTCTTATTGTCAGGTATTTCATGAATATTTTTCCAAACATTGTCCTTGAGATCAGGATGAGTCGCATCAAATCCATTGTCAATAACAGCCACAACCACATCTGACGAACCAGTCGTAATATCCCAGGCTTCGTAGGCTCCAATATCTTTAAATGACCAATGCGATTTTCCTTTTGGATCATTGGAGGTTTTGGCATATGCCAAATTTGGGACAATACTCACACTGGCCACACTCACGAGAACAAACAAAAGAAAAAACTTTTTCATGCAATAAAAATTTCAAAAAATTAGAGAGAACGCAATTCTTCGTCAACCAAACGATTTGGTGTAAAGTGTTGTTTCAAAACACCAGAACGATAGGTATAACTTTTTGGCAGCACAAAGGAAAAAGGAGTTTTACTGATAAAGGTGGTCGGTGCATTGTATGAGCGAAACGTAGAATCAGAGATGGTGCTCGCATGATCTGGAGTATATTGATAATACAGGGTAGATTTATTTTTGTTTGGCACTGGTGCAAACACGGTTCCAACTGGCAATGTATAGCTGCCTTCAGGAAGGGTTGTAATCGGAAGAGAAGACAGTGGTGAGAGTCCACGACGAATTTCCACAGAATCAGAAATTTTATTTCCATTGCTATCTTTGTTTATTGGATCACTAAACCATGCATAAATTTCTTCATAATCACTGATACCATCGCTATCACTATCACTTCGATTGTCTGAGGTTCGATAGAGCGCCTCCACGTCTGCATTTACCCCATCACGATCTCGATCTTCTGAAGTTGGGTAGGTGGTAAGATCAGATACCGTATAAAAATAACGCTGCGCTTCTGAAAGCTCAATAATTCTTTTTTGCCAGGTATCTCCATAAAAAACAAATGCTTCAGTCTCAGAACGAAGAGGACGGAGCTGACAACCAGGTTCAACCGCATAGACCCGAGGAGAATGTGAAAATTTTACCAGCCAAGTGCCTGCACGAAGACACACAGGACTTCCGACCGCATACTCTTGAATCTTTGCATCACTCACATACATGACTTTTGAAAAATCTTTATACCACGAATGATAGACAGAAAGATCTACAAAAGGATGTACTTTATTATCAAATCCAAGGTAATAAAGACGTTCAGACTGCCCCTTGAGAATGGTCCCTTCTGGCACATAGCGAGGTGGTTCCTCATATTCGATCGTTTCGCTCAAAACATTTTTTTTGTTGGATATATCGGTAAAGCGAACATAGACGGTTTTTTTGCCACTTCCTTCAGTGAGGGTCCACTCAATCTGCTCACGTGGAGAAAATTCTTCACTATCGTCAAAATTTGAACTATTACTCACCTCAATGGTTTCAATTCCAGCACTCAGTTTGAAAAAATTCAAGTCAACCGTTCTCCGTGTAGTAAGCGTATCTTCATTGTTGATCTCAAATTGTGCTTTAAAAGGACCTGCTGGTGCCAAAAAAATAATGTCACTATACACAGGAGATTCTTTGCCTCGAGCATCTTTAAACTTTATATAGACACGCTGTGAACCTGATCCATAGTCAAGCAGCCAGGTTTTTTGGCGAACAATTTTTTCCCAACTCGTATCAGAAAAATTATCATCATTACTCACTTTCATGTGCCGTGCATCATTGGGAGCCCGCACCTTGAGTATAACTCGACGAACCGAGGTTCGAGTATCCCCTTCGTTGATCGTCAAAACAGGTGCTGTCGCAGCAAAAACCGAATTAATTGACCCAAAAAAGGAAAAAACACAAAAGAAAAACGCGACCATGAAAGTTTGATTTTTTCTCATATTTATGATATAAATAGACACAAGATTAGTATACAATAAAAATTGCTAAAATACAATTTTGGTTATGAAGCTTGTTTATAGAATCAAACAGAGTTCACTCATCATTGGAGATTTTTTTTGTTTTGCACTGAGTTTTTGGTTTACCCTTGTTCTTCGGTACTGGCAAACACCTGATCAAGAAACACTTTTTCGCAGTACGAGTCTCTACCTCGGTTTATTTTTTTGTTGGATTGTTATCAACTATATCAATGGCCTCTATGATCTGAGTGGTCGAATCCAACGAGGAAATTTGTATCGCCGTATTGCAGAGACGGCTTTTATTATTCTCATCTTTAGTGTTATCTATTTTTATTTTGCACCAAACGCTGAGATTGCGCCAAAGAGAAT
>CAYTKU010000040.1:0-4913 GCA_964438795.1 uncultured Gammaproteobacteria bacterium | reverse complement strand
TCATTTTTCAGGCTATACTGAGCCTAATCTTTTGAATTATTAAAGTTTTTTGAAGTGTATGTCCGCAGGAAATGTTATTCTCCGTTTTGAAAATGTCTCTTTCTCTTATACAGATGACAAACCCATCCTCGATGAGGCAAGTTTTTCTGTACGAGAAGATGCCAAAATAACCATCATGGGACAAAATGGAGCGGGCAAATCCACCCTCTTCAAGCTCATACTCGGTGCATCAGAAAATACCAAACAAGCTGGCCTCAAACCCACAAATGGAAAAGTATTTATCCGCGACAAGGCTTCCATTGCCATTGGTCTTCAGGTCATGCCAAAAGAATATTTTGACCACACCATTCTCGAATACTTTGCGACTGCCTTTGATGAAAAAAAATATAACCTCCAAAAACTCGTAGATGATGTACTCGAAGTGGTCCAGCTCTCTATCCCCATGGAACGAAAAGTCAAAGAACTCTCTGGTGGCCAACAAGCACGCCTCCTTTTGGCCTATGCCCTGATTCAAAAACCAGACATACTTCTCCTCGACGAGCCGACCAACAATCTCGATGCTGCAGGTATTGATCACCTCACAGGATTTCTCATGATGTATGAAAAAACCGTCATTGTTATTTCTCACGATGCAAATTTTTTGAATGCCTTTACTGAAGGCGTTCTCAATCTCGATTTTTATAGCAAAAAAGTAGAACAATACGTTGGAAATTATTTTAATGTGGTTGAACAAATCACTGCCCAGATTGAACGTGAAGAAAAAAAGAATGCACAGCTCCGCAAAAACATTCAAGATCGCAAAGATAAAGTCAACTTTTTCTCTCACAAAGGAGGAAAAATGCGTCGCCTCGCCAGTAAAATGCGCGATGAAATTGAAGATGATGAAGAAAACATGGTCGAAGTAAAGCGGGACGACAAAACGATTCGCCCATTTATCATTCCAGCACAGCGTTGGTCTGAAGTCGTAGTCAGTATCAATAAAGTTGGTGTAGTCCTCAATCACGAACGTGTTTTCAAAAACATTGATCTCAAAATTTGGCGAGCAGATAGACTCCTCATCACTGGTCCAAATGGAATTGGAAAATCAACACTCCTCAAAGAACTTGCGCTTGAAGCAACCGAAAATGCCGTCATTAGTCCTGGAGTAAAAGTTGGCTACTACCGTCAAGATTTTTCAGGTCTTGATTTTGGAAAAACTGTTTACGATGCCCTCGCAGAAATGATGGATGTTCCAGACAATCAAGTGATCTACGCAACCGGTGCTCAATTTTTGCTGACCGCAGAACTGATGAAAAATACCGTCGGATCTTTGTCCGAAGGTCAAAAAGGACTCCTCTGCTATGCTCGTTTTGTACTCCAAGAACCAGGCCTCCTGATCCTCGACGAGCCAACCAATCATATCAACTTTCGCCACATTCCTGTGATTGCCAAAGCTATTGATGATTTTGAAGGAGCCATTATTCTCGTTTCCCACATGCCAGAATTTGTAGAGCAAATCAGAACCACAAAAGATCTCAATCTGGCAAGAATTTCGTAAACCATTTTCAATACTACAAAATAAAAGCCCTTTTCAAAAAGGGCTTTTCGTATTGCCAAAACCCTCTTTTTCGTGTTATATATAGAGTATTCCCTTTTTGAATTTTATGGATGAACAAAAGCCAAAAAATAAAGAAACCATCAATAGTCTCATAACGCTGATTGAGCGCTATGATCCAACGGCAGATATGGATTTGATTCGTCTGGCCTATGATTTTGCGTACCGTGCGCATGATGGACAAACCAGAAAATCTGGTGAGCCCTATATTATCCATCCACTCGCTGCGGCCCATATTTTGGCCAGACGTCGTATTGATCCTGTGATTATTGTCGCTACTCTCCTGCACGATGTGCCAGAAGATACAGAAGTTACTCTCAAAGATATTGAAGAGAATTTTGGCAGTGAAATCGCAGGACTGGTCAATGGTATTACGAAACTTGGAAAACTCAAATACCGTGGCGTAGAACGCTACATTGAAAACCTCCGCAAAATGTTTATTGCCATGGCCGAAGATGTCCGCGTCATGATCATGAAATTTGCTGATCGCATGCACAATCTCCAAACACTCGATGCCCTTCCCCAAGAAAAACGCTACCGAATCGCTCTTGAGAGTCTGGAGATCTATGCTCCAATTGCTGGACGCCTCGGAATGGATAATATGAAAGGAGAACTTGAAGACTTATCTTTCAAATATGTTTATCCAAAAGAATATACACGCATGAGACTTTTGCGTGATGAACGTCTCAAAGGAAAAGAAAAATATCTCGAACAAGTTGCAACCCATGCACGAGATGAGCTCGCAAAAGCCAATGTACCTATCATCGAAATCAAAGGACGGAACAAACGTCTCTATAGTTTGTACCAAAAACTTTTGCGCAAAGATAATGACATCACCAAAATTTATGATTTTGTCGCGATGAGAATTTTGGTCCCAAGTGTTGGTGATTGCTATGCCACTCTGGGAATTCTTCACAAAATCTGGAAACCACTCAAGGGCCGTATCAAAGATTATATTTCGCAGCCCAAACCAAATGGGTATCAATCACTTCACACCACACTCTTTTGTGACAATGGAGAAATTGTTGAATTTCAAATTCGTACCCCTGACATGAACCAACAGGCAGACTTTGGTATTGCTGCGCATTGGCATTATGATGAACAAGGCTCTCGCATGCCAAAAAAAGAAGTGCAATGGGCCAAGGAGCTTGCAGAAATCCAAAAAGATATTTTGAATAAACTGTCTGATCTCGAAGAAATCAAAGTCGACTTTTTACAAACTCGTATTTTTGTCTTTACTCCAAAAGGTGATGTGATTGATCTGCCAGAAGGAGCCACACCTGTGGACTTTGCCTATCACATTCATACAGACATTGGAAATAAATGTGGATCTTCTATTGTCAATGACAAAATGGTGAGTCTCAATACTGAACTCAAAAATGGTGACGTAGTCGAAATTGTGATAGAAAAAAATCGAAAAGGCCCAAATTCTGATTGGCTCGATTTTGTCAAAACACACACTGCCCGTAGCCACATCAAGATGTCACAAAAACAGGATAGACTTCCCTCTTGGCTCAAATCCGTCCTTCACAGTAAAAACTAAAATACGCTCGCCTCAAGCGACCGTATTTTTTTAAACCTAGTATTGAAATTGTTAGAGGAGGATTTCGTCAAGAATTCGTTTCAGTTCATCTTTGGAATGATATTCAATCACAATCGTTCCTCTTTCTCCACGCTGAGAAATTCGTACCTTGGCACCAAATCGTTCTTCAAGGAGTTGCTCTTGAGCAAGTATATTTGGATCACGTTTGAGTGTCCCTTTACGAGCAGCCGCCCCTTTTTGCATCACGACATGTTCAATATCTCGCACTGTCATTTTTTGCCCCATCATGCTTTCAAAGGCTGCCATCTGCTCTTGCTCGGAACGCAGACTGAGTATGGCACGAGCTTTTCCACTACTGAGTGTTCCATCCATCAACGCAGCTTGAATTTTTTCAGGAAGATCAAGCAAACGGACAGTATTCGCAATCACTGGACGACTTTTTCCAACTTTTTGCGAAACTTGTTCTTGTGTGAGGTGAAATTGTTCCATCAGCCTCTGATAAGCAAAAGCTTCTTCAATAGGGTTCAGATTTTGACGTTGAATATTTTCAATCAAAGCAAGTTCAAGTTTTTCTTGTTTGGTAACCGTTCGCACCAATGCAGGAATCGTTGCTACGCCAGCACGCTGTGACGCACGAAAACGACGTTCACCGGCAATAATTTCATATCCACCATCTTCTTTTTCCATGACCGTAATTGGCTGCAAAACTCCATGCTCTTTGATCGAAGAAACCAAATCTTCAAGATCTTCTGGAGAAAAAAAACGACGAGGCTGTTCTTCATTTGGCACGATCTCAGAAAGCGGAATATGCCAGAGACGCTCATTGTCTTTGAACTTTTCAGTTGAAACAGGTTCTTTTTGAACCATGTTTTGAGATTTTGAAGTGGGAATAAGAGAACCCAAACCCTTGCCAAGTGCCATAAGCGAAATAATAAAATTTATAATCTACACTGCACCGTGTTTTTCCAAAATTTCTCGTGCCAATCGTTCATAGGCGCGAGAACCTTTTCCTCGAGGTTCATACTGCAAAATCGTTTGACCAAAACTGGGTGCTTCGGCCAATCGTACACTGCGTGGAATTACTGCACGAAAAATACGATCTGGAAAATATTTATAAATTTCACCCATCACGTCCTCAGACAATTTGGTACGTTTATCAAACATAGTAATCACGGCTCCCAAAATTTCAAGCTCTGGTTTCAAATGTTCTTTGACAAGACCAATGGTTTGGAGCAGTTGTCCTAACCCCTCGAGAGCATAATATTCAGCCTGCACTGGAATCAAAATTTCTGTGGCAGCAGCGAGGCTATTGATGGTGAGGAGCCCAAGCGATGGTGGGCAGTCAATAATAATATAATCATAGGCATGCTGAACTTCACTCAAAAGGTCAGCGAGTTGAAATTCGCGTCTGTCTACATCAACCAGCTCAATATTGGCTCCGGCGAGTTCTGGGGTCCCAGGTGCGACACGAAGCCCTTCATGACTGGTATTCAAAATAACATCATGAATACGCTTTTGCTTGCTCAGAGCTTCATACATTCCGTATTCGAGAGAAGCACGATCAAAACCAAGACCACTCGTGGCATTGCCCTGAGGATCCATGTCAACAAGGAGAACAAATTTTCCGAGTTCAGACAGATGGGCAGCCATATTCATAGCCGTGGTCGTCTTTCCAACTCCCCCTTTTTGATTTACGACAGCAATAATGTGTGACATATTTCACAAGTTTTCTAAATTATACACCCAATTGACAAAAACCACAATATAACGTATAAT
>CAYTKU010000039.1:0-4990 GCA_964438795.1 uncultured Gammaproteobacteria bacterium | reverse complement strand
ATTTCGCGGGTGACATAGTAGCCTGGATTGAATCCAAGCATTTTATTTTTTGTAATAACGAGCAGTTCTCCTGATTCATCCAGGGCCAATACTTGTCGTATTTCTTCGCTCATACGATTGAGGAGCGCCACTTCTCCATTATCATAAATGGTCCATACTTCCCAGGGAGACCATGCAATATATTCTTTCCGACTGGTGTCATAAAAAAAATTTGGTGTGGGGACTGTCGTGATTTTGTTTGCATCAGTTCGGTTGATCACGAGCAGAGCATCTTGTGCTTGCGTAATAATACGTGAGTCATTGATATCAATGATCTTTTTTATTTCAGTCCCAAGGTATATTTGTTCATCAATTTTTTTGCTATTGCGCAAGGTCTTGGTCGCTGCATCAAAGTACCAATCGGTGTCATTGCTTTCACGATAAAATACACTGCTGGTGGTAGCAAGAGTTTCTGGTTTTGATGTACTTTCTTGATCAATTGTATAGAGTTGATTTTCAAAGCGAACCAAGAGTTTGTCTCGATAAAAATTTTCTCTCCATTGAAGAGAATCTACTTCACTTTCAACAGAAAAGGTATTTTTTTTATTGGGTTCTTCGGGGCTGAGAATAAGTATTTCTCTTGAAGAAGGAAATCTTTTCAAAAGAGCCAGCCCATGACTTCGTTCTGACCACAGTGGTTCTATATGGAGTGTGGATGTCCCTTTGAGCAGTTCGGTGGCCTGTTCTTGGTCAGTTCGAAAGAGTGTCAATTGCGTATACTCAGGAGTTTCAAATTTTTCGATCAAATACTTGGCATCATGAGAAGGAAAAATATCAATCAGGTATTCATTGGTTTCTACTGCTTCAGGATCGTTTATCAAAAAAAGACCAAAGTTTTTGATATAGGTGGTTTTGTTTTCTTCAATGGTAATATCCTTTGTCCAGGGGAGGTATCCCTCTTTTTCAATTTTGAGGTGATATGTACCAGGAGTGAGATTGGTGAGTTTGAGGGGAAGGTTTTTGGCAACAAGTTTTTGGTTCAAAAAAATAGAGGCATCATTTGGGAGTATATCTACGCTGAGTACGCCAATTCGGCTTATTCCAAAAGAATCGATATTCAATCGATAGCCTGCGGCATAGAGGGCGATACTCGGCGCAAGAACTAAAAAAATGCCTGTAAAGAGCGAAAAAATTAGAGTTCTTGACCGTTTGGAAAGATGGTAGGGAGGGTAATTCATAGGTTTGATTTTTTTCTCCTTTAACTGTACAATAGGGTAGCTTATTTTGGACAATAATACAATACTTTTTTATGGCATATTACCGTATTGAAGGGGGCAAAAAGCTCCATGGGTCAGTGGAGGCAACCAGTGGCAAAAACTCTCCTCTTGCTCTTATTTATGCTACTTTGCTGATTCGAGGAAAAAGCAGTTTTTCCAACATGTCTCATGTGGATGATGTTATCAAACTTCTGAATCTTTTGGAAACGATTGGCGTCAAAGTCGAATGGAAAAGTGATTCTGTCGTAGAAATCGATGCTACGCTACCACTCAAAATGGAAAAAATCGATCAAAAGCTCTGCCGTGCCATGCGTATTTCATTGCTGTTTTTTGGGGCACTGGCTGCACGAGAAAAACAATATCGCGTCTACAAATCTGGTGGCTGCAAGCTCGGTGCTCGGAGTATCAAGCCGCATACCTTGGCACTCGAACAATTTGGCATCCAGGTAGTGTCAAAAAATGAATATTATGAAGTAAAAAATTCACCGCTCAAATCGGCGTATGTTGTCATGTATGAGTCAGGGGATACCACGACTGAAAATGCCATTATGGCAGCAGTGCTGGCAACAGGAAAAACCACCCTCAAAATGGCTTCGGCCAATTATCAGATACAGGATCTCTGTCACTTTTTGGTCAAAGCTGGGGCAAAAATCAAAGGGATTGGCACAACAACTCTCGAGATTGAGGGGGTGAAATCACTCAAACCGGTAAAAAATTATGAAATTATTCCAGATCCAGTTGATGCTATGGCTTGGATTGCTCTGGCTGTTACCACCAAATCTCCGCTTACGGTCAAAAATTGTTCTCTGGAATTTCTTGAGCTCGAACTCGAAAAGCTGCGTGTCATGGGACAAAAATTTCGTCTCATCAATGAGCGTCTCCAAGGCACTGGACGTTTTCGTGTTGCAGACATTGTTCTTGAGCCTTCGTCACTCAAAGCTTTGACTGACAAGATCTATGGTCGCCCTTTTCCTGGACTCAATATTGACTCGCTGCCATTTTTTGTTCCTATTGCAACGCAGGCCAAAGGACAAACCTTGATACATGATTGGGCCTATGAAAATCGCGCTCTCTATAGTCTCGAATTTCAAAAATTTGGTGCCAATGTGATTCTCATGGATCCGCATCGTCTCTTGGTACAAGGTCCAACCAAGCTCCTCGGCAATGAATCTGTCTGTCCACCAGCCATTCGCCCAGGCATGGCCATACTCATTGCTATGATAGCGGCAAAGGGAAAATCCACACTTCGCAGTGTCGGTCCAGTCGAACGAGCTTATGACAATTTGATGGAACGCCTCCAAAGTATTGGTGTTCGAATTGAACGGTTTGATGCATAATTTTTTATTTCTCTTTGTGGAAGTATGAACGAAGAAACTGTAAGACAAAAAGATCATAGTTCAAATAAAAGAAAAAAATTTTTGATTGGTGTTATCGTTGTAAATATTTTTTTGGCATTTTTTGCAGGTTATATTGTTGCGACCAAACGTGGAATTGAAAAAATTCTTGTTGATCCAAATGGGGAAGTTGATATTACAAAAGTAATCGATCTGTACCAAATAACTCGTGCTGATACCGTGAGTTTTGATCAATTTTGGAGTGTCTGGAATCAGGTAAAAACAAACTATGTGGATCAGCCTGCCGATGAAGTAAAAATGTTTTATGGAGCCATCCAAGGAATGGTCGCAGGACTCGGGGATCCGTATAGTGTGTATTTGCCTCCACAAGAAGCCAAAGAATTTAGTCAAGAAATTGCTGGAAAATTTGAAGGTATTGGGGCAGAACTTGGCAAAAAAGAAGATGAACTCGTGGTCATCGCTCCACTTCCAAAATCTCCTGCAGAACTCGCTGGTCTCAAAGCTGGAGACAGAATTTTTGCTATTGATGGTGAGCCTACGTTTGGGCTTTCGGTAGATGCTGCTGCGAGCAAAATTCGTGGGACAAAAGGAACTACCGTGACTTTGACTTTGGCACCAGAAAATAAAGACACCCTTTTTGATCTCAAAATTACACGCGATGTTATTGTGGTACCTACGGTCATATTTGAAATGAAAGAAAAAAATATTGCCTATATTCGTCTTTCTACTTTCAACAAAGATACGTTTCCTGATTTGGATAAAATCATTGATGAAATCATTCCAAAATCTCCAAAGGGTATTGTGCTCGATCTGCGGAGCAATCCAGGTGGTTACCTCGAATCTGCGGTTGAAGTAGCAAGTGAGTGGGTTGAAAGTGGAACCATTGTTCGTGAACGCCTGAGTTCTGGTTCAGCCAAAGAACATCCGACGTTTGGAATGCATCGTCTGACGAGTATTCCAACGGTTGTCTTGGTCGATGGTGGAACCGCTTCTGCTTCAGAAATTGTGGCTGGTGCACTGCAAGATTATAAAAAAGCGACTGTGGTAGGAGAAAAAACATTTGGAAAGGGATCTGTACAGTCTTTTGATATTCTCCCAGATGGTTCAGCGCTCAAGGTCACGGTAGCGAAATGGTTTACTCCAAATGATCGCCAAATTCATGAAAAGGGGATTGACCCAGATATTGTGATTGAGGAAACGAAAAATTCTTCATCAACACCAAAGTCCGATGCTGATCCAGCTCTTGAAAAAGCTCTTGATATTTTGAATGGGCGTGATATAAAAAACAAATAAACATTTTTCTATGTTTCGAGGAACGGTCATTGATGGAAACAAAATCGGTCGTACGCTGGGCTATCCGACGGCAAATTTGGATATTTCTGTAAAAGATACCAAGTGCAATCCTGGCGTGTATGCTGGCAACGCTACTCTCAAAAGAAAAAAATATAACTGTGCCATTGTTCTTCATTCTCTTTCTGACAAAGTCGAAGTCTATCTTTTTGATTATACTGGACCTGAATTTTATGGAGAAATATTGATGGTTGATCCGATTCAAAAAGTAAGTGAGATTGAATCCCAGGACAATGAAAATGATTTGATGATGAAGATTGAATCAGATATTGCGCTCGTTCGAAAAGTTTTGAAAATATAAAATATGTTTACAGGAATTGTACAAGCGTATCTTCCGATCAAAAAAATAGAACACCAGACTGGACTGATGAGTTTTGCGGTTGAATTTCCTTCAGATCTTTTGATTGATTTGAAAATAGGGGCGAGCGTGGCTCTGGATGGTGTATGCCTTACTGTGGTGCGCATAGATGGCCATGAGGTGTCTTTTGATGCGATGATGGAGACGCTTCGCTTGACGACTTTGCAATATCTCAAAGAAGGACAAAAAATAAATGTCGAAAGGTCTGCCCGCCTCAGTGATGAAATCGGTGGTCACCGGGTGTCTGGTCATGTGTCTACCATGGCAAAAATTGTTGCCTCCTCTACACCAGAAAACAACAAAGTCCTCACTTTTGAAGTGAGTAAAGGCGCTCTTAAATATATTGTTGAAAAAGGTTTTATTGCTCTTGATGGTTGTAGTCTGACTCTTACCAATGTCAATACAGAAAAAAATACCTTTGATATTTGGTTTATACCCGAGACGCTCACTCGTACTGGATTTGGTATCAAGACCATTGGCGATATGGTCAATCTCGAATTTGATCCGACGACACAGGTGATCGTGGATACGGTCGAGAGAATAATGAAACAACAAAGTTAATTTTTTCTATTTTGTATGGCAGAAGTACAACCTTTAGGAGAAATAATACAAAAATCTCCAGAAGAAATAAAAAGAACAAAATATTTTTCAGATTTTGCTCTGAGGCACAT
>CAYTKU010000038.1:0-5029 GCA_964438795.1 uncultured Gammaproteobacteria bacterium | reverse complement strand
GAGCGCTCAAATATGGTGAATTTGAGGCCTACAAGGCCCTTGGAACCCCGGGAATCGATGTGAGAGTAATGGATGTGGATTTTGATGGGAAGAAAGAAATTGTCGGTATGAGTGAAAGTTTTTAGTGAATTCTTATGCTGGCAATGGGCACCAAAAAAATACCCTAGGAATTTCCTGTTTTTTTTATTTTTTCAAGTTTCTTGGGTTGCATTTTTGGTGTTTTTGTGATATGTTATATTCATATGAGTCAACTTGTATATCCTGATACAAATATTTATTTTCGACCTTTTGATAATTGGCTTAATACTCGTATTGCTCTTGAAGCAGAAGCTTGTTTACTCTTTTGGAATAGAGTATCTTCCAAACAAATCACTTGCTTATCCTCAGTTCTCATTGAGCTTGAAATAAATAAGGCTCCCTCTCTAAAGAAAAAGCAGGTGCAAAAATTTTTGACACTTGTTAGTAAATCTTTTCATTTGGATGATAATGTAAAAGAATTATCACAAATTTTACAAAAAAAATTTCGTATACCACCATATGATGCGGTTCATCTGGCGTTTGCCTTGGAGGGAAAGGTTGATATATTTATTACCTGCGATGATGATATCTTAAAAAAATCTCTCCGTCTTGAAAAATGGTTAGAATCAGAAGGATTTCACTTACTTATTATGAACCCAATTCAATGGAATCACTTTAACTAAAAATACTATGAGTACAAAAACAGTAAAAGTAAAACAACCTCAAACAACTTTTTATGATGGATGGAAGGTTCTGACCGAGCATTTGGGTACTTTTCGCGCGACCAAATTTATTGCTCTTATTCGTGAAGGGTTTGGAGATTCGGTAAAAGAGAGAAAGTTGCTGTGGAAGGGAAAAACGAGAAATGAGATTTTTAAAGAAATAGAAAAATCTGAACGAAACTAGTGTCTGATTATCTTTATTTACTTTGAAACAAAATATGGCAGAGGGAGAGAGATTTTTGTCTCTTAAAAGATAATCTTATTCCTTTTTATGACCTGGAAATATCCAAATGAACCCACGATTTTTATTGAACATGTCTATCAGTGTATTGAAGATATTCAATCATATACGCATGGCATTGATCGGAGTGGTTTTTTTGCTGACACGATGACGCAAGATGCTGTTGTTCGAAAAATTGAAATTATTGGTGAAGCAATCAAGAATTTACCAGAAGCAATTCGTAAAAATTATCCAGATATCCCATGGGAAAACATGGAAAAAATGAGGGATATTGTTATTCGTGAACATTTTGAGGTTGACTTAAACTATGCCTGGGATGTTGTGACAGTAGAACTTCCCAAGCTCGAACCCAACATAAGAATAATTGTCAAAGAATTGAACTCATAGACGTATGTCTCTCGTCAAAACAAATAAAAAAATTCTTGCAGGGAAGACTGTTATAAAAGGCACCTGTATTTCTGTAGAGTTTATTTTAAAATTGCTTTCCGAAGGGAAAACTACTGAATATATTCTCGATCAGTATCCTCAATTGAAAAAAGAAGATATTTTTTCTGCCATTGATTTTGCACGTACTGTAATTGAAAGGTCAAAAGAAGCAAAGAGGAATTTTTTTTCTCATAACGAAATGCTCCGACTATTTGTCTAAAAATAATCCCAAAGTATTATCGAAGAGGTTGTTTTTGTTTTTTTAGATAGGTGTCTAGGTTATCTCGGAGTGTTTTTACATCTGAATCTCGAAGAAGGACATCAAAATTATAAGTTTTTCGTTGCCCCAACCACCATTTTAAAACTTGCAAAAAACTCGTCGGGTAAGTAGTACAATTGATCCAAATACCTTTCTCTTCTCTATAGAGTTCTAGATATTCACTGCCACACTCACATCGAAAGAGAAGATCTTCTGGTGTATCTTTGTTTGGTTGCATATGTATCGGTAAGAGAATATTTATCGATTCTTTTTGTTTTTTTTGTCTTGACGTTGCATTTTTAAATACAAAATAACGAGTTTTTCCAGTTTTTTTATGGTTTTTTTCAGTTCTTTTATACAGTTCAAAAGTTGGTTTTCTGGAGATCTCTTTGGTTGTTTTTTCATTTTTTTATACGTCATATATGTCGATGCTTTATGAAATATTTTTTTGCCCATCTATTTCTGTAAGAGAAAAACCTAAGTCAGAAAAAATTAAATTTCGGAGATATATTCCACCAACGAATAAAATAACCTGAATATCTGAACCTGTATTGAAAGCCCCTGTCTTTAACCTATCAACAATATCTGGACAGTGCTCGGGTAGCTCTGTAACTATATCCAAGATCGTTTGTTCTGCATCGTAGGCCGTAGATATATTTTTTGTCTTGACCAAACTCAAAAGATAATCTTTTTTTTCATCTATTATTTCTTTGATTCCACTCTTACTCAAAATTTCAGTACCATTTTTGTTCAACTGTCTGGGTGAATTGGCAGGAGCAACCCTATCTTTCCACAGAATATCTACTTTTGGAAACATATCATCGACTTTGGGCTTTATATCATGGAGATTTTGGAGCATCAAATTTGTTCTTTCATCAATTCGTGCTATGAGTTCACGTGTATTCCCTAAAAGAATGGCAGAAAGCCCGTTCCCTACTTTTTGTAATTTGTCCTGTATATTGCTTGGCATACAAAAAATTTATCAACCATTCTCATTAAGATATTTTTATGGTATCAAATATTGAAAAAATGGTCAAAATAAATAAACAATCATACTTTCTACAATTATAAAAAGCATATCATACTTGAGATCAAATTTTTCTAAAGTCTCTTATAATTAGCTTATTCTGCAAATAAATCATGTATATCATCCCAGGTCAATTTTTTGAACATATCTTTACTGTCGTCCACAAGTGCATCAAAAAGATGCTGTTTTTTTTGCTTGAGTGCTTGGATTTTTTCTTCAATCGTGCCAGTGGTGAGGAGACGATACACATTGACAGTACTGGTTTGGCCCATGCGATGTGCTCTATCAATAGCTTGATTTTCTACACTCGGATTCCACCATGGATCAAAAATAATCACAGTATCGGCAGCAGTCAAATTCAAGCCTGTTCCACCGGCTTTGATACTAATGAGAAATACGGGTACAGTTCTGTCAGTATTAAATTTGTCTACCATGCCTTGTCGATCTTTTGTTTTTCCAGACAGATAGGTATAGGGTATCTCTCGCTCTTTGAGGGCCTGCGAAACAATATCCAGCATCTGTGTAAATTGGCTAAAAATAAGAACTTTTCTTTGGCCTTTTACGACTTCATCAACGAGTTCTAGACACATATCAAGTTTGGTTGACTCATATATACGCCAATCTTTTTCTTTGGTCAGAAGGGCTGGATGGTTGCAGGCCTGGCGAAGTTTGGTCAGTCCTGCGAGAATATGTATCTGTGCATTTTTAAATCCTTTTTCTTCTACCGCAGCAAACACTTCACCGCGTACTTTTGCCAAAATTTGTTGGTAGAGCACATTTTGGGCTTCACTCAGGTGACATTCGCTTGCTTGTTCTATTTTTGGTGGAAGTTCGAGCAGTACTTCTGATTTGCTTCGACGTAACATAAAATTTTCTACCTTTCGGCGCAAATGTTCAAGGACTTCACGTTTTCCATCGACCATAATAGGTATATGAAAAGATTGGCGAAATTGTTCGTATGTACCCAAAAAATTTGGCATGAGAAAATCAAAAATTGACCAAATTTCTGACACACTATTTTCAAGCGGAGTCCCAGTGAGTGCGAGGCGATATTCTCCATTGAGTTTTTTGACAACCTGTGCACTTTTTGTTTTGTGATTTTTTATGTATTGAGCCTCATCGAGTACTACATAATTGAAGCGAGAATGTGCCGACAAAAAAGAGGTTTCGTCTTGTTTGAGAGTATTGTAGCTTATGATGATGAGATCCTGCTTGTTTATTTTTTTATAGAGGGACTGTCGTTCGCTCACTGGGCCATCAATCACCATAACTTTGAGTTTTGGTGCAAATTTTTGAGCCTCGATTTTCCAGTTGTAGAGCAGTGTTTTTGGGCATACAATCAGTGAGGGGCGACCAGGAATATTTTCCGATGCCAGCATCACGAGTGCTTGGAGTGTTTTGCCAAGTCCCATATCATCTGCCAAAATTCCAGCAAAGCGGTATGACCTCAAAAAATACAGCCACTCAACACCTGCTTTTTGATAGGGTCGAAGAATCTTGGAAAATTCTTTTGATAGCGTTACTTTTTTGACAGGTTTCCCTTTTTTGATTTCATTCATGAATTTTTGAAAATCTTTGGCACGTGCTGCATTGTAATGCTGTGAGCTGGTCATGACATATTCAAGCTCTGGTGCCTGATACAATTTGGCTTCAAAGCCACCTTCTTCTCGGGCATGAAAATTTTTGAGGAGTCGTGCCAAACGTTCTAGTTCATCGCGATTTTCGATTTGTGTTAGAGTTCCGTCTGCGCTGCGCCAAAATTGTTCGCCACTCTCAATATACTGGAGGAGGGTTGCGAGTGTTACCCGCTCTTCGCCACAGTACACATCAACATCAAAATACAACCAATCATTATTGGCCTCAACATTTGCAGAAAAATTTGCTTTGAAGGTTGTTTTGTGAGTCGTCAGTTCATCATTCGTGTAAATGATTTTGTATTGTTTTTCTTCGATATACTCTTTGAGTTTTGGCCAGGTTGAAGTGATGTACTGTGCAATCGCTGCATTGCCTGTGCGTAGACATTTGAGGGTTTTACTCAGTCCAAATTCGAGTGTCTGGTCCATCAATTCGCTGTACCATTGTTTTTCTTTTTCTTGATTTACTTTCGTGTGCAAAATTTCTCCATTTTTCACGACAATAATTTGGTTTCCTGGTTGTTCAAAGGGTTCACGGTAGGCGAGAAAATTGCCACTGATGCGACGGCTGAGGAATATACTTTCGGAAATATCTTGCTGGTAAATACCATAGTCAATGATAGGAGTAATGCGCAAAGTTTGCTCCTTTGCATGGTACTCTACGATAAGGCCTGGCTCAGAGTGAGAAGATGATTTTGTCTT
>CAYTKU010000037.1:2717-5168 GCA_964438795.1 uncultured Gammaproteobacteria bacterium | reverse complement strand
TTCCAGCTTCGAGAGTACCACGGAAAAGAAGAACATTTTCTGTACCGTTTACAACAGTATCATCTGAGAGTGCACTTGAGCGCACAACAAGAGATGATGTGTCAACGTCAACAGTAGGACCAGTGAGAGCAGATGAAGAAAAATCATCAGCTTCAATAGAATTGTCTGAAGAAACACCTTCAGCATCTACACCAGCAGCTGCCCAAGTAAAGTAGTATGAGTAGTTACTTGTTGCTGTACTTGGTACATCAGCAATAACTTCAAATTCATAAGTTACTCCTTGTTCAAGACTGAGGTTTTCAACACGAACTGTACTACTGGTAGCAGCAGCGCCGATAGCAGCAGGAGCTTCGAGACTATAGGTACCACGACCGTTTTTGTCGCGGAGTTTCATGTCTTCGAGGACAAGAGTATTTGCTGTCTTGTGGAGAGCAAAATCCATTGTGTCAACGTCAACATCTTCAGCAGTAGCTACGATAGTGAAAGTACCAAATGAAGCGTCATTTTGATCTTGACGAACATCCATACTTTCTCCTTCGAAGTCTACGTTGATTTTACCACCTTCGAGGGTGAGTTCCATGGCAGTTCCACTAGTAAGAGTGTTTGTCACGCCTACTTCAAAACCATCATAGTCTTCACTCCAAGCACTGAAGTCTGAATCTTCATCCAAAATAAATTGGATAGTGTCATCAGTATCAGCAACACCAACATCAGCGTACACGCGGTAGGTAACAGAGTCACCATCTTCTACGCGATCTGACTCAGCAAGTTCAAAACGAACTTTGTCGTCATCCATAACTTCACCTTCAGCAACGGTAGTACCGCCACGTTTGAGGACAAAGTTTGAAAGAGCACTGAGTTCAATTGTACCTTTTTGTTGGAGAGTAACAGAAGTTACATTGATATCATCGCCATCAGCGTCAACATCAAATTCACCTACTTTTACATCGTTTTCACCGATTTTTACAGTAGTATCAGTACCACCAGCAGAAACGGCTACAGTACCAATGTCCTGTGAACCAACTTCCATGAGGTTTCCACGAACTGGGAATGATCCTGATACATCAGCACCACTTGCATCGATAGCATCTTCGTCTACGATCTCAAAGCGATTTTTGTCGCCTTCAGTTGCTGTAGCGATGAGCTCCATGTCAGCTTTTACAACAAGTGTTTCTGAGTCACCACTTTCAATGTCAAGATTTACATTGAAGGTAACTTCATCATCACTGTTGAGTGAGCGTCCATTTTCGAGGCGCATACCATTGTGATAAAGATATACTTTATCAAAATCGTCACTAGAACCAACTCCAGTGCGGCGGAAAGTGAGAGAGTCAAGAGCGACTTCACCACCAACAGCCTGAAGAACAACAGAAAGATATTCTACGTTCTGTGCTCCACCAGGAACAACAGCTGAATCAGCTGTGTTTCCAGCGACACTTACACGAAGATCTCCAGTTGATTCATTATTTGTTGGATCTTGTGGATCGTTTGATGGTTCACCAGAGAGTTGTGCTACGTCAGATGTAAGAGAAGCAACAGTTCGTGTTCCAGCACCCATTCCAGCGAGAGCATCCCACTGAGCTTGAGTTACAAGGCGAACGTCAGCAGCCAAAAATGCTGGGAGACTTCCTTCAACAGCGTAAGCTTTTGAATCAGCTCCAACTACATAGACAGTACCATTTGCTTCTGAACGAATAAGTTGTCCAGGGAATGGCATAGATCCGTCAAGTTCTCCTCCGATTGGGAAAAGAGAAATAACGAAGTCTGGGAGATCATGAACTTTTTTAGCCCAATCAGCTCCACAGAGAGCTACAGCAGCAGCTTCTGAAGCAAGTTTGTGACGAACTCCGTCAAAACTTACAACATACACAGCTGGAGAAGCTGGAGATTTCATAGCTTCACAAGAACCTGGACGAGGACTTACAGCACCGCGTGAAGCTGGTGGAAAGTGAGCATCGAGGTCAGTTCCTGCTGCCAATGTTTTGATTCCGTCAAAGTTTGCGAACCAAGTTTTATAAAGCCATCCAAACGCAAAGTACATGCGTTCCATGTCTTCATTAACCAAATATACTGCACTTTGATCAGCGAGCTTGATGAGATCGCCAGCGTCAACGTCAGCAACAGCAACTACTGCAGCTTGAGCGCTTCCAGCTGGAACGAGTGCAGAAAGACCTACACTCCAAGCGATCGTCATAGCTACTACAGACCAGGTAAACAGTTTTTTACCAAATCGTAATACGTCAGACATAAATAAATATATATTTCCTTTTATTTCAGCGCATCCAAAAGGAAGTCAGAAACAAAAGTACTTATCAAAAGACAGATAAAACGACTTTTGAAAGCCTCGACCTTGGGTTTTATCTTTAACGCCAACCCTACTGTATGGCACACTTTGCACAAATAAATCTTTCTGCAAAAGATGCCAAAAAGTAATGCTATGGCGTAGAAGAA
>CAYTKU010000037.1:0-2617 GCA_964438795.1 uncultured Gammaproteobacteria bacterium | reverse complement strand
GCATCAGAGAGAATCACATGAGCACTTTTTGTAACATCCAAAATAGAATCAATTTTTTCTGAAACAAGAGCTTTGATGTCTTCTGATGGTGCGCCAGCTTTTTGACCACTGAGAGCAATCTCAAGTGCTTGAATGCCTGTATCATTGACGAGCTTGGTCGCATCAGCAATTTCTTTGACAGTATCGAGAGGTACATTGAGGTCACTTTGGGTTACATCACTGAGGGTACGAGCAATATCAGAAGTTTTTTTGGTAATGTCTGTTGCAACACGAGTAGCAGTTTCTTGATCACCATTTTTTACTTCATCGAGGGTATTGCTCACAGAAGTGAGTGATTTTTTGAGCTCTTTTACTGCTTCGACTTGATGAGCATCCTTGACCTGTCGGATTTCTTCAAGACGTCTTGATGCAAACTCAAGGTGCAAAGCAACTTTGTTATCAGTATTTCCAGTGACAGAAGCTACGGCAACTTGTGTTTTTTCAGCAGCAAGCTTGACATTGTAACAAAATTCTCCTGGAAGACAATTGTGTGAAGCATTGACTCCACCAATCCACCCACCAACAGTAATACCAATAGCAAGCGCAAAAACAAAGGTCAGACGAATACCATAATATACTTTTTGAGAGACAAAAAGTTTCAAAAATGTTTCAAAAGAAGAAACAAAAGAAGAAGGCTCCGGGTTTGTTCCCATGCTATTTTGGATTTGGCTCATGAGTCTCTGGCGACTGCTTTTCACCCAATCAGGATTGGGGTTCATTTCTTGATGGCTTTTTTTGAGCTCTTTGAGTTGTGAAATGATTTCTTTTGACATAATTATTTGGGGACGGCCAATGATTTGAGTTTTTTGAGTGCCCTATGGAGCAATACTCGAACATTGATTGGTTTTTTGCCCAGCATCTCGGCAATCTCACGAATACTGAGTTCTTCTATATAATGAAGGATAATAACTTCTTGATACTCTTGCTTGAGACTGCGAAGATGTTTTTCAATTTGAGAATTATTTTGTTTTATTTCGAGAGATTCGAGCAGATTTTCATTACTTTTGATTTGCTCAAACTCCTCTTTTTCAAGGGAAACTGTTTGTTTTTTGGCTCTGTCTCGATAAATATCAACCACGGTATTGCGGGCAATACTATAGAGCAAACCACTCAGACTCTGAACCTGCTTTTGGGGGCTCCCAATCAGATAGTTCCAGGTACGCAAAAAGATATCATTGGTAGCATCCTCAGCCTCTTCTTTGTTTCCAATTTTGAAGTAAACAAAGCGATAAATTCGGTCAATATAGGTATTGTAGAGGATACCAAAGGCTTCTGCGTCCTTTTTGGTGACAATTTTATAGAGCAACCACTTTTGAGTGAGTGGCTTTTTCATAATAGAAGACGGAAAAAATAAAAAAGTGTTACACTACACTTTATACACATGACTATTTTTTGTATTCAGGCACTATCATATCTTAGGAAGCAGTCTAGCAAAAAATGTCACAAAAATCAAGGAAAATAACCGATTTTTATCTAAATTAAGCTATTTTTTATAATTTTCTCTAAAGAACTCTACCTCATAAAGTGCCAAATTTGCGTACAGATCAAGGCCGCAGCGAGTACTGTAGCGAAGCGTAGCCGGAGGCTACGGTGAGCAAAGCACGGAGCGAGAACGAAGAGATGTACCAAATTTGGTGCTTTACTCTCTTAGTCCTTCTTTATACTCTTGAGGCTTGGGGAATAGAGGGTATTATGGATCTTCCACCTATCCACAAACTGCCCTATCCCATGCTTATTGGACTTGCTCCTTACGGTCGTCTTTTCTTGTGACCACTTGATGAGACTCTCAAAATTGATTTTATAACGATTGGCCACCACCACATAGGTCAGATCCCCGCTTTTGATGGCACGGCGAATAGTCTGAGCATTCACGCCAAAAAGCCGAGCAGCTTCTGAGATAGAAACCCGGATCATTTCTTTGGAATCAGAAATTTCAGCAGGGGTAAATTGGGGCATAATGAGAAAAATAACTATGGACAGAAGTATACCAAACACTTCTTGTTTTGTCAAAGGAAAAAGTGCTTGTTTGTCTATACTAGTGTAGACAATTTTAAAAAATTATTGCTCTGAGCAAGTATTTTCAGTATAATAAACACAAATTCTTCTCTTCTATGAAATTTGTTGCACAGCACTTGAACAAACACCATCTTTTTCATGCTCCCCACAAATGGTTTTTGGCCATGCTCGTCTCCCCCATCCACGCGGCAGAGCTTCATTACCAAAACAAATACCATCTCAATTTTCGCCATGCCAAGAAACTTTTTTTCTTTGACATGAGTCTTTTGGCCTTTATTGTCTTTCTTTTTGGAGCAACCCTCTTTTGGCACCTCTATGATCCAACCGTACGATCACTCGTGAGCCTCCGTGTCGAACAATCAGAACAGCGTATCACCACTGGTAATACGATTCGCTATGAAGTCTCGTATATCAATAGAAGTGATGTAGCATTGGTCTCCCCTCTTGTTTCTGTTGAACTTCCGGCAGGTTTTATTCTCAGCACCAGTACTTCTGACAAAAATTTTAATCCTGAAAATTCTTCTCTCAGTCTAAACACTCTCGCCCCTGGAGCCAATGGATC
>CAYTKU010000036.1:0-5205 GCA_964438795.1 uncultured Gammaproteobacteria bacterium | reverse complement strand
CCCCCCCCCCCCCCCCCCCCCCCCCCCCCCCCCCCCCCCCCCCCCCCCCCCTCCTATTTTGTGGATCGGGTCTCAGGCTCACGAGGCCGCGGACGAGGCTCCGCAGCACCCGCCTTTGCCTTCGGACGAACGAACACTGGTGGAAGTGCCCGTTCAGGCACCCTCTTGTAAGAGGGGCCAGTCTTTGGTCCTTCAGGCCCACGATTTCCAGGAAGATTACCCCTTTCGTCTACGGTCGCGATGACCATTAGACCTCCTCTTGTTGTGAGCGGATGATTCCGCTGGGCCATATATAAGCAAAAAAGAGGGATTTTGTCAATCCCTCAAAAGTTTTCCACTTTTCTCTTGAACGGTTTTCTGTTAGTGTAATTACACCCAAACAGGAGGATCAAATGCCTCGGATTAAAAAAGACTGCCCTTACCGGCGATGTGTCGGTAAAATCAGCCTCCCCCTCCCCAGCCAGGCAATTACATTGCCCTGTCCATCTTGCGGGCAACTGATTCTCATCACCCCCAAGGGTGAGGTGAGCCAGGCACCGCAGGGAGAGGAGGAGGCTGATTAAAAAAAACAAACAAAACACAAGGAGAAAGGAGGCAAAACAAAAAAGTCCGTAAAATTTACGGGCTTTTTTGTTTTTTTACTGTATAGATTTTTTACTCTGACTAAAAAAAATTTTATCGATTTCCTTTGTGTCTTGCAGAGCATTTTTTACAAGGAAAAACCCCCTGAAAACAAAAATTCCACCTCTTTGGTAGAATTTAGGATTGTGGACCCAGGAGGATTTGAACCTCCGACCCTCTGCATGTCATGCAGATGCTCTAACCAACTGAGCTATAAGTCCTTTTGAATTTTGTTGTATACTTTATCCTGAAATATGATTTTCGTCAATGCCTGGAGTACTCACTCGCCCTACGGGCTCTTTGAGAAACCATCGGGTTTCTCAATACTCATCCTCAGCAAGTGAAACCTTACGGTTTCACCCTTCCCTCGGTTCGACTCCAGCAAACAGTCAAAATAAAAAATATATACACCAAAAGGTGTATATATTTTTTATGTGGGCGTGCCTGGAGTCGAACCAGGGACCTCAACATTATCAGTGTTGCGCTCTAACCATCTGAGCTACACGCCCATCTTCCACATATTTGTGCCCCTAAAGATACAACAAATTTGCTCGGACGTCAAGTGCAAAAAAAGAAAACCCCGCCACAGAGGCAGGGTTTGAACGAATCGAATTTTAGATATTGAGGTTATCAATCGCACTGGTGTCTACATCCTCACGTGCCTGCACATCAGACAGAGGAGCTCGCTGTGGACGTCCACCTTCTGGTTCGTTGATTTTGAGATTTACTCGAGCATTATTTTTTGCTCCAACGATTTTGAGAAGGGTGCGTACAGCACGAGCAGTTTGACCTTGACGACCGATAACGTATCCCATATCTGTTGGATTGATATCCAAAGTGATGAGAACGCCTCTTTCATCAACCGTACGAGTCGTTTTGACATCATCTGGGTGATTCACGATCGCTTTGATGATGTACTCAACAAACTGTTGGTCCTGCATATTCATACATTAATCTGATTAAACTGAACTGTCGACATGTGGAAATACCACCAGTTCTTTCACAAAATGAGTATAACAAATCTTGCCTCCAAAAGTCAATAAAAACAAAAAAACTGTCCACAAGTACAGTGAACAGTTTTTGGAAGATATTAAGCCGCTGCTGGAGCTTCGACTTTTTCGGCTGCTTTTTCTGCAGCTTTTTTGGCTTCTTTTTTTGCTTCGAGTTTTGCAGCACGTTTTTTGCTGATGAAGACTGCTTTTTCTTTTTTTCCTTTTACCATACCTTCTTTGAGAAGAATGTTGTGAACGGTTGGTGAAGGTTGAGCACCGACTGAGAGCCAGTATTCAATACGATCTTTTTTGAGTTCGAGTTGTTTTGGTTGTGTGATTGGATTGTACAAACCGACGATTTCGATACTATTAGCCTGAGTATCTTTGTGTTTATCTGAGACAATAAAACGATAGATAGGCTGTTTTTTCTTTCCAATACGTTGAAGACGAATACAAAGCATAAAAATTTTGAGTAAATAGTGTGACGATTTAGAGCTAGGCGCATTATAGCGAAAGAAGGCTGATTTGTCAAGAGCTGGCAGAGCCGTCCATTTTGACCGAGAGAAGCTGAGAAACTCCATTGCCACCCATAGTAACCCCATAGATAGCATCGGCTGCATGCATGGTAACCCGGTTGTGGGTAATAATGATAAACTGTGAGGCTTCGGAGAGCTCTTTGAGGATCTGGACGACCCTGAGGGTATTTGCCTCGTCTAGGGCAGCTTCGACCTCATCGAGAATGACAAAAGGTGAAGGGTTGGTGCGCAAGATAGCACAGATCAAAGCAATCGAAGTAAGAGTTCTCTCTCCTCCTGACAGAGCCTGAATATTGTTGATTTTTTTTCCAGGTGGGCAGGCGAGGATATCAATTCCTTTGAGAATTTTTCGTTTTTTGGCTTGAGGCTCGAGTGAGGCTTCTTCAGTCCCCTCTTGGAGAAGTGATTCCACACCCTGGGCATTTTTATACTGAGCGTCAGCCGAAGTATCATCTTCATATACTTCGATCAGATCTGCACTTCCTCCCTCAAAGAGGATAGCAAAATAACGAGCAAATTCTTTTTTCATTTCCTTAAATGCCTTGGAACGTTTTTTCTTCATGATCGTGTCAAGCTCTTCGACCAATCCTTCGAGATCTGACAGCGTCTTTTTGAGATCTTTGAGTTGGGTATCGAGATGTTCGTAACGAGTTTTTGTTTCTTCGTATTCTGTTACAACGGTTTCATCAATACCACCAATGAGTGAAAGTGTGTATTTGAGTTTTTGAATTTTGATTTGCACTTCTTCATGTTCTTTCTTTTCAAAGACTTGATGCCCACGTGAGACAATTGAATCGAGTGAAACATGCAGTTCTTCAAAAACTTCACGCGCAATATCTTCTTCTCGTGTTTCGAGTTTGGCAAGTTCTACCTGATGAATATTTTTTTGTGCAATAGCAGAGTTCACCGTTGCTTGAAGCTCTTGCATGGCATCTTGGAGAGAAAATACGCGTTGTTTTTTGGATTCTTCTTCCTCATGAAAATGATTCATTTTGCTCTCAGCAGTTTTGATCTCTTGATCGAGCTCTTGCATCGTCGAGAGAATCATTTGTTTTTGAGAATCAATATCTTTGAGTACCTGGGTATACTGTTCTGGACTGAGATTTTCGAGATTGAGTTCGTGTTCGAGCGAAGCGATTTCTCCATCAAGATTTGTCTTTTGTCCTTCGAGCAGATCTATTTTGCTTTTGACAAAGAGCAGTTCAGCAGTAGATTGTTGTTCTGCCATGCGGCATTCTTCAAAACGAATTTCAAGTTTTTCAAGTTCAGTTCGTTTTTCTTTGAGCTCGGCTTCAGACGTTGCAGCATCTACTTCGGTAAAAGCATTGCTTCCAGCAGCAAAACTGAGACGATCTTCCCGACGTGATCGATATCCACCTTTGACAATACCCGTCGTCTCAAACAAATCTCCCTGGAGAGTCACCATACGCACTCGACCAATCCCCACTTCACGAGCCGTTTCCATATCCTCTACAACAATGGTGGAACCAAAAATCAAAGAAAAAACATTTTGGTAACGATCATTGAACTGCACCAGATCCATGGCGAGACCATGAACACCTTTTTGTCTGAGCAAATTTCTGACCATTTCAGGCATTTGTCTTGGACGAAGAGTCGTAAGAGGCAAAAATGTTGCAACACCGAGTTGTCCTGCGCGCAAATAGTCAATACATTTTTTGGCAACGTGTTCATCACTGACAACCAGTGAAGAAAGATGTCCCCCAGCAGCTACATCGAGTGCGATCACATATTCTTTTGGAACCTTTCCAAGCTGTGCGACCACTCCATAAATATCTCCGAGTGAACTGCGAACTTCGAGAACTGATTGCACCGCACGAAGTCCTGTGAGCTGAAACACCGATTGCTCAGCTTTTGCATAGGTATTTTCAGTTTCGAGGCGTGTAATATCTCCACGCAGAGCAATACGAGAAATATTGATGCGAGAAAGATCATTTTTGAGCTGATTCATCTGAACATCTTTGTCCATTTTTTCTTTTTCAAGATTTTCAATTTGTTTTTCTACCGAAGAGACATCTGCTTTGAGATTTTCTACTTTTTCTTTCATCCAGCCAACTTGGTGTGCACCTGCCTTGCGGTATTCACTCTGTGATTTTCCATCCAAGATAGAGAGTTCACGCTCCAGTGCATTTTTTTCTTTGACAATATCCTGATATTCATTTTGGAGCTGCGAAAAAATTTCTTGACGAGAAGAGGCTCGAGCAAGTGTTGCGAGTTCTTCTTGGATCGATCCAAGATTTTTTTCTGAAACACGCAGACTGTCATCTATTGAAAATATTTCATTTCGAAGAAGACCGATTTGAGTACGAAATTCACTCGAGAGAGTGGCATAATGACGTTCCTGAAGTTCACGAAGCTCTGTCTCGACTTCTTGTCTTTCTGTAAGTTTTTGTACTTGGCGAGAAAGGAGTTTGAGTCGAGGTTCAATCTCACCAAAGAGGAGTTCTGCCTGAGAAATATGTTCACGAGTACGTGCAAGTCGGAGCATGGCTTGATGACGTTTGATCTGAAATTCTTTGATACCAGAGGCTTCATCAAAAAATTCTTTGCGCTCTTCTTGTGATTGCAAAATCATTTTATCGATCATCCCTTGACCAATAATGCCATGAGCGCCACTTCCAGTCTGTGCTTTGGCGAGCAAAATGTGGATATCTATCAGTCTCGCATCATGACCATTGATAAGGTATTCACTCTCACCTGATCGATAGAGTCGTCTTCCAATAACCAGTTCTTCGTATTCAATCGCCGTTTTTTTGTCAGTATTATCAAAAGTAATAAAAACACTGGCCATACTCATCTGCCCCTTGTGTTCAGATCCAGCAAAAATAATATCTTCGCTTTTTTTCCCACGAAGCATTTTCATACTCTGCTCCCCCATCACCCATCGCAGGGCATCAGCTACATTGCTCTTGCCACTTCCATTTGGACCAACAATAACGGTCACACTCTGCCTCCCCCCACTTGGTGGGAGAAATTCCAAAACCGTCTTTTCCGCAAAAGATTTGAACCCTTGAATTTCAATACTTTTCAAAAACATA
>CAYTKU010000035.1:2174-5946 GCA_964438795.1 uncultured Gammaproteobacteria bacterium | reverse complement strand
GCCTGAGGCGACCGGTTTTTGAAGATTAACGTTTTCTCCATTGATGACCACGACGAGCTTTGTGCAAACCAAATTTCTTACGTTCTTTGGCACGTGGATCACGTGTGAGAAATCCTTCAGCACGAAGTACTGGTCGAAGTGTTTCATCCCATTTGACGAGAGCTCGAGCAATACCATGGCGAACCGCTTCAGCCTGAGCATGAACACCACCACCAGCAGCTTTTGCTGACACATCCAAATTCTTTTCTCGTCCAACAGCAACCAAAGGTGCCATGACTTTATCAGACCAAATTTTTACAGGAAAATATTCAGTATGAACACGATCATTCACCGTAATTTTTCCGGTTCCAGGAAGGATACGAACACGAGCTGCCGCAGTTTTGCGTCGTCCAACCGCTTTTTCTTGTGAGTTTGAATTGTCTTTCTTGATTTGTGCCATAAGTATTATTAAGCAGTAATAGTGAGTCGTTTCAATAAGTCCTCACGTTGACGATTTTTTGGAATCATTCCTGAGACAGCGTGACGGATAACATCACCAGGATTTTCCTCAAACACATGTTTCATTGATTTGCGTTTGATTCCACCTGGATGCATACTGTGATGGTAATAGTCTTTTTGAACAAGTTTTTTGCCTGTAAAAATAACCTTGGAGGCATTGATCACTTTGACCATATCTCCAGTATCAAGAGCACGATCATAATCTGGCTCGTGTTTTCCCATGAGAACCATTGCAATTTGACTCGAGAGGCGACCAACAGCTTGCCCTGTGGCATCGATTTCAATTGTTTTTCTTTGTTTTTTCATAATAATATTTTAATCAGAAATCTAAACAAATTCAATTCGTGCCATTTCCGCAGCATCGTTTACACGAGCACCCAGTTTTACAATTCGAGTATAACCACCTTTGCGCTCAGCATAACGAGGAGCTACTTCTTTCAAAAGAATATCAAGAGCATCTCTGGTAAAGAGTACTTTTTTGATATTTCGAAGACTCGCAAGATCTCCTTTTTTTGCTTTGGTCACGAGTGGCTCAACAACACTACGAAGTGCCTTGGCTTTTGCCTGGGTAGTACGAATTGAACCATGCAAAATCAAACTTTCAACCAAGTTTCTCATAAGAGCCTTGCGTGGAGCAGTTTCTCTTCCCAAAGTAATTTTTTTGCTGTTATGTCGCATATACGGTACAGAGTTAGACTTACTTTTTATATAACCTATCAGTATTATCTCTTATCACAGATTTTTATACTGTGAAAATTGATAAAATGATATGAGATAATTTTTTATTAAATAACTATTTTTTCGCTTTCTTTTTTGCTTTCGGTTTTTCATCCGCTTCATCAGCCTCCTCAGATATCTCTTCTACCGATTCCACAGCAACTTCGCTTTTCATTGGCATATTTGCGAGAGCAGATCCAGTATTTTCAACAATGAGCGCAAAATGATCCATCAAAATTTTGGTCGCTTCAGCAAGAGCATCTTTTGGAGTCACAGTACCATTGGTTTCAATGGTCAAAACCAATTTTTCATAATCAGTCACATCTCCAAGACGAGTCAATTCAACAGCATACCCCACATCACGGATCGGAGTAAAAAGTGAATCAATCACAATCGTACCAAGATCAAGATTTTTCTTTTCTTTTTCAGCAGCTGGTACATAACCCCAACCTTTTACGATAGTGATTTCCATTTCTACTGGTGCTTTATCAGAAGTAATAGTAAAGAGATGAAGTTCTGGATTCATGATTTCAACAGCAGAATTTTTTTCAAAATCTCCTGCAGTTACAGGACCAATTTGTTTTTTGCTCAGAGTCAAAACAACCGGTTCATCACTATGTGATTTTACAGCAACCTGTTTCAAGTTGAGGATGATTTCAATCATATCTTCTTGAACACCAGGAACAGCAGAAAATTCATGGCTGACACCATTTATTTTTACCGAGTCAACAGCAGCACCAGGAAGAGAAGACAAAAGCACACGTCGAAGCGCATTTCCAAGGGTAGTACCATAGCCTTGTTGACATGGAGTAACCACAACTTTACCAACATGAGGAGTTGATCCTGCTAAAAATTCAATTGATGTTGGAAGTGAAATGTATTCCATAAAGTAGGTTTAAATCCGAGAAAATCTCGGTTAAAATTAGCGAGTTGAGTAGTACTCGATAATGAGTTTAGTATCAAAAGATTTGTCAAAATCTGCTTCAGCAGGAGTGCCCAAAACTTTACCAGATTTTTTTGAAGCATCGACAGAGAGCCATGAAGGCAATTCCATTTTTGAGAGTCTTTCTTCAAGAGCTTCAAACATTTTACTTTTTTGTTTTGATTTTTTGAGCTCAACAACATCACCAACACGAACAATATATGATGGAACATTCATTGCTTTTCCATTGACCAAAAAGAGATTGTGTCCAACAATTTGTCTTGCCTGAGCACGAGTGACAGCAAAGCCCATTTTGTAAATAACATTATCAAAACGTCTTTCGAGAAGCTGCTGAAGGTTCACAGAAGAGTCTCCAGAAAGGCGACTTGCTTCTTTTACATATTTACTAAACTGTGCTTCACGAAGACCATAGATGAACTTGGCTTTTTGTTTTTCATTCAATTGCTTTCCAAAGCCAGAAGGAGTACCAGCATGTTTTTTTGGTCCATGAACTCCTGGTGGTTGAGAAAGACGTTTTGCAACTTTGGTCGCATTGGTTTTGAGTCCAAGGTTGATACCAAAGCGGCGTGCGATTTTATTTGTTGGTCCAATATTTCTACCCATAACATTATAATTTCAAAAAGTTAGACACGACGGCGTTTCGGAGGTCGGCAGCCATTGTGTGGAATTGGGGTAATATCTTTGATAGAAAGTACATTAATTCCATTTGCATTGAAACCACGAATAGCACCTTCACGTCCACCACCAATTCCTTTTACAAACACATTGACTTCTTTGAGACCATACTGTTTGGTCGCATCAACCACTTTTTTTACTACTTGTCCAGCAGCATACGGAGTTGCTTTTTTTGGTCCTTTGAAACCAATCATACCAGCACTGGCCCAACCAATCACATCACCATTTTGATCAGCGAGAGTGACGATTGTGTTATTGAAAGTTGCTTGTACATAGGCACGGCCATTTGGTACTTGCTTATTCAATTTTTTCTTTTTTGTTGTTTTTGTAGCTTTTGCTGTTGTTGCCATAAAGCAATGATTTACTGGTTATTAAGGCTTAGGTCTTTTGAGCCGCAGGTTTCTTTCCACTTGCTGCCATATTTCGTTTGTTTCCACGAACGGTTCGAGAATTGGTTTTGGTTCTCTGGCCTCGTACTGGCAACTTTTTACTGTGTCTTACACCTCGGTACGCTTTGATATCTTTGAGACGTTTGATATTACTTGAGACTTCACGGCGAAGATCACCTTCTGTTTTATACTCTTTTTCAATGAGAGCACGGAGTTTGTCTTCTTGATCCTGATTCAAATCTTTTACTCGTGTATTGTGAGCAATTTTTGCGACATCAAGAATACGAACAGCAGTGGTTTTTCCAATACCATACACATAAGTGAGGGCGATCACAACTTGCTTTTCACGTGGTATGTTAACGCCAGAAACTCTCATATTGAAATTCTAAACTAAAAAATTAAAATAAAACTAAACAGCACTTTTACGTTGTTTCGCTCCTTGTCGCTGTTTATGACGGGCAATTTCACAAATAATATAAACAGCACCTCGACGGCGAACAGACTTACATTTTGCACAACGTTTTTTTACAGATCCTTGTACTTTCATAAA
>CAYTKU010000035.1:0-2074 GCA_964438795.1 uncultured Gammaproteobacteria bacterium | reverse complement strand
ATGAAGCAAAAAAATACCAACCACTGCCGCGATATCATAGCTTTATAAAGCTCCACCGCACTGGTTGATATTTTTTAAATATTTGAATATTTAAAAGATTTGAATTTTAGAAACGGTAGGTAATACGACCTTTGGTAAGGTCATATGGCGTTAACTCTACTTTTACTTCATCACCAACACCGAGCTTAATTCGGTTCATTCTCATTTTTCCTGAGAGATGGGCGATGATTTCAAGGTCATTTTCGAGCTTTACCCGAAAAGTTGCTCCAGGCAAAAGCTCATCAATCATACCTTTTACCACGATAACATCAGTTTTGTTTGCCATGCGAAAAAATTAACTGGCGGTATTATATCCGAACTTGCCTGTCCTGTCAAGGACATACAGGGAGACCAGATGTGAATAACTAAAAAAACACTTTTTTGCTTTTATAGAGCCAAATTAATAAAAATTATGAGTGAAAAGCAGATCCAGGCTGAATCCCAATCACCGAAGCAATATGAGTCGAAACCTTTTGTGCACCCTGTACAACCCCAGGAAATTGATCTTTTACTCGATTGGTGACGTACTTTTCAAATTCTTTGAGACCATCTTCACCAGCAAACAGGGTTTTGATCACATAATTGGTATCTGTTTCGCGCTTTGAACCTTGTCCCACCGGAGTCCAGAATTTTTTGATAATATAATCAGTAAGTTTTTGACGAAACTGTGATTTTTCAAGGTGAATTCGAGCAATCGTCGAATACATAAAGACATGAGAGGCTTCTTCACGTGCAATCGACCGAAGAATATAGGTCAAGACCGGATGATTAGCATTTTCCCAGAGTTTTCGATAGCCATTAAGGGTAGTCATTTCATGAATCGCTCCGAGCGTCATGTGTACTGGAGTAAAGCGACTCCCAAACATATTTGCCGTAGCGGAGGCAATACGACTTGAAACTTTATACGAAAATGGGATGTCTTTTTTGACTTTTTCAAACCATTTGTCTTCAGAAGGGTAGCCAAGTTCTTCAAGAAATCGATTGAGTGTTTCTCCATGGACAGGCTCCTCGGTACTCCATTTATCAATAAAACGTCGCACATAGTGACTGCGACCAGACGGAGTCGCCAAAAGTTCTTTATAATACACTTCGGTCAAACGCTCCACATCACGCATATAAAACAACACCGGAATAAATTTTTCATTGATTGGGTGCTTTTTTATTTCGTCCCAAGGGATAGTATTCAAAAACTCTGGAGTAAGTACACGAGGTTGGCTTTCGTACCAATTTATGGCTTCTTCTTCAGTGTGAAATTGTGGCATACATAATAACGAATTGATACTTTCATTATACAAAAAAAGAAGAAAAAAATCAAAGTCCCCTGATTGTACGAAGCTGCAAAAGATTATACGCAGTAAAAAGGTTTTGTTCTTTATACTCTCGAACAAATGATTCCGGAAGTGATTCACAACCAAGATTGACTCCTCGACATCGAGCACTTTCACAAACACAATCTCCAGATGGATAAAAGATAACATCATTTCTCCACTGCGAAAGAGCATAATCCCAAGTAATCTGTTCACCAGCAACAATCGGACGACGAGTATAAATCCAATACCACCCATTAAAAAATTTCAAACCACAATTCGGATCACACGAGTGATTCACAAGCTTTGCAATACCTGATGCACTTTGCATTTGGGAACCGGTGATCTGAATGGGAAAACCTCTTTGTTCTTTTGGCAAATCAATATCAAAAACAGCATTATAAATAATGCCATCAAATGGAGCAAGATATTTCCCTCTTCCAAAATCAACAGTACTAAAAATTCCTTCTCCTGTTTTGATACTCTGTCCTACATAGAGGGCAGCGTGATCATTTGGTCCCAGTTCAATGCTTTTTTTCATGAAATACTTTGTATTTGGAAATTTTCCCCCAAAGCAAACCCAAAAGGCTCCTTTCTCAATCTTCACAAAATGAAAAGAAAATGGGAAACTATTTTGGATTCAGCTTCGAAAGAAAAAATGAACGGGGACACCCCCTCACGGTGTCGCTTGACACACTAATCAAGATGGTGTACTTTGGCAAACAATA
>CAYTKU010000034.1:4029-6155 GCA_964438795.1 uncultured Gammaproteobacteria bacterium | reverse complement strand
TTTGCGGACCGGACGGGACTCGAACCCGCAACTTCTGCCGTGACAGGGCAGTGCTCTAACCAATTGAACTACCGATCCAGATGTGAGTAAGGGATTCTTACATCACTTTAGTTGCTGCGGCTTTACGAATTCTTTTCAGTTTTTTCTTATCACGGGTTATTTTATCCAGTTTCCATTGTGCCTTTTCTTTGTTTCGGCCTTTTTTTCTCATTCCCATAGAACGAATATTAAAAGATGTGAATATGATACAAGATTGGTATTTGTTTGTCAATAGAGATAAGGTCAAAAAAAGACCCTTAAAGTGTTCGGCGCAGGCAAAGAGGGACAAAGGAGGGGGTGTCCCCGCCACAATCACCAAACACTCTAAAGATCTTTATTCTCTTTCTGAAGATACTTCAAACTATCATTTTTTATCTGTGCTGTCAAGAGATTTGGGGATAAAAAAATTCCCCTTTACACTGAGCTTGTCGAAGTGTGGGGAATTTTGGAAAGCTATTTTACAGCTTCAAAGATTTTTTTGAACACATCACTTTTGTGAGCTGCAATTTCAGAGAGGACTTTTCGGTTCAAGGTAATACCTTTTACTTTGAGTGCATTCATGAATTTGCTATAACTCATTCCGAGTGGGCGAACCGCTGCATTGATACGAACTTGGAACAATGCTCGCATATCGCGCTTTTTGACACGACGGTCACGGTAAGCGTGAACTCCAGCTTTGGTAGCAGCAACTTTGGCTTGCTTGATAAGATTTTTGCGACCAGCTTCAAAACCTTTTACTCGTTTCATCAGGTTTTTGCGGTGTTTGACGTGACCCATTCCGCGTTTTACTCTTGGCATATAAAGTGAAATTTAGAGAAAGTTTAAGCGTAAGGAAGTGAACGAAGAATTGTTTTTCTCATGGTGTTTGATTGAGTGTTGTCACTTCGTTTGTTTCTTTTTGTTTTACCAGATTCGCGAGCATTAAAATGGTCTTGACCTTCAGCGCGTTTGGTAATTTTGGTAATTTTTTTCCCACCTTTTTTCTTTACTACCATTTTAAAACGTTTGGCAACAGCCTTGTGTGTTTTCATTTTTGGCATATTTTGAAGATTTTAGTTTGGTATAGATAGATTCAATGTATCAAAAGGGTAGCGCTAGTATAGATGAAATTATTCTCTTTGTCAAGGCTAAATCCTCACAGATTAGGTCTTGCGGATAATAATCGCTGTTACCTTGTTGCCCTGTCGAGTCGCGGTCTGCTCATAGCGAATAGGGATCTGTGCTTCGAGTTTGGTATAAAATGCTGTAATAACTTCAAAAGCCAGGCCAATTTTTCCATTTTCACGGTCACGCAGGATCATTTCTACTTTGACTTTATCCCCACGTTCGAGAAATTTTTTTGCTTGCATTTGTCGAATATCCAGGTCATGGTCACTAATACGGATAGAAAGGCGAATACCTTTGAGATCACTCACATGAGAGTTGATCTTTTGTTTGCGCATTTCTTTTTCTTTTTGGTATTTGAAATGTCCGTATTCGAGGATTTGGGCTACCGGTGGATCAATTTTTGGATTGATTTCGACCAGGTCCATTTCTTTTGCACGCGCCATTTCAATCGCCTCGGCTGTGGAAAAGACACCAATGTTTTTTCCTTCAGCATCAATAACACGAACCTCTGGGGCTGTGATTTTTTCATTGAGCTTGTATTGTGGTATGAGTGGCTTATCTGGCCGTTTTTTGCGTGAGATGCGCATAATTGATTTTATGAATTTTTTAACTTCCCTTGTATAAGTAAAATTTTCTTTTTTCGAGTCCAACCTTTGAGTTGTGATTCTCTCTGAGCAGCTTGTTTTCTCGTTGTATATTCTTCAAAATATATGATTTTTATTGGTCTACGACCTCTTGTATATATACTTCCGTGTCCTGCGTTATGTCTTTTTTCTCTATTAAAAATATTATTTGTAATTCCTACATAGAAAGATTGGTCGCTGCAGAGGGCAATGTAGGTAAAAAATGTTTCTACCATAGTATTAGGAGGTAGTCTTATTTTTTTATAACTTGACACTTCGGCTTCGCTCAGTGTCATCGACTCTGTTAGTAATACATTCTTCTTTACTTAGAAAAAGGTTTACTCTGAGCGAAGTCCT
>CAYTKU010000034.1:1191-3929 GCA_964438795.1 uncultured Gammaproteobacteria bacterium | reverse complement strand
GTGGAGATGCCGAGAATTGAACTCGGGTCTAGAGCGGGTTAACTATATAATCTCCATGTGCAGGTGCTTTATGTCGTCATACAAAAAGTAAGAAGGCACCAAAAACTTTTTGTACCAAGACTCTTAGTTTCGGACCAAAATCGAGACATCTTCTGGTCCTACGCTCAATAAGTTGACACCACGGATCTGCTATTGAGTATCGCAGGCGCGATGGCTAAAGCACTTAAGCGATAGCGGCAGCGAATGAAGGCATAGAGAATGCAGAAGCAATTCTAGTCTTCATGGCTGTAAATACGTTTGCACGTAGGATTGCCCCAGTTTAATCAGTTAGGGCAGCTGAACATGCATACATAGCCAACTGGATCCGTCTATCGAATCCTGTCATCCCCATAAATTTGAATGATCCTGAGAAAGCGCTTATTCTTTGAGCTTGCGAGCGATTTCTCTTTTGACGTCTCTTTCTTTGAGAGAATGGCGTTTGTCAAAGGTCTTTTTTCCCTGAGCTAGGCCAATTTCTAACTTTATCAGACGACCACTAGTATACAGGGATAAGGGTACGATTGTCAAGCCTTTTTGCTCTAATTTTCCACGTAAATGATTGATTTCTCTTTTTTTGAGCAAAAGTTTTCGACTCGAATCCGGAATATAGTCTTTTGAAATAGCCGCATGTTTGTAGAGTGGGATCAAAGCATTGGTCAAAAGGGGAGTATTGCCATGAAATGTTACAAAGCTTCCCGTCAGGCGAGCGCCACCACTGCGAACTGATTTGACTTCTTGGCCAGTCAAAACAATACCAGCTTCAAAAGTTTCAAGAATTTGGTAGTCAAAACGCGCTTTTTTGTTGATGGTCAGAGCAGGCATAGAGCCACATTTACAGAAAATCTCCTCTACTGTATACTAGTTTTAAGCATTTTTCAAGATGGATTGAAGAGATTTTAGTGTATTTTGTATGGAAGAGCGGGTTATTACTATCAAAGCCACCACAATACTCAAGGTTATTGGGCTTTTTGTTGCTCTGTATATTTTGTTTTTGGTCAGAGAGATCATCTTTGCCTTGTTTGTCTCGGTTCTTTTGGCATCAGTGATTGAGCCTCTGGCAGCACAATTTGAAAAAAAACGCATTCCTCGACTCTGGGCAGCACTTTTGGTTTATCTTGGATTTTTTGGAGCACTTGGGATTTCTTTTGCTGTTCTTGTCCCTGTGATTATTCGTGATGTGCCACAGGTGTCTCTCCAGATTCAAGAATACCTCCAAAATCTTTCTTTTCATAGCAATTTACCTTTTTTGCAAAACCTATCTTCAACTGACCTTTTTACAGAGACGAGCCTTCGGAGTTTATTTGATCAAGTCGGTCATATCTTTGGTGGCATTTTTTCTTTTCTTCTTGTGCTTATTTTTACTTTTTATTTGGTTATTCAAAAAGATCCAATTGGACATATTGTTCATTCAATTGTACCAGATATTCATCTCACTCGTGTCCTTTTGACGATTCAAAAAGTTCGCGATACACTCGGTGCTTGGTTTCGCGGACAGCTCATCCTTGGAATTATTTCTGGTACAGTGGTATTTATCGGACTGTCCCTTTTTGGGATAAAATATGCTGCGGTCAGCGGGCTTCTCGCTGGTATTTTGGAATTTATTCCCTATCTTGGGCCTGCGAGTGCTGCGCTTCCTGCACTCCTGTTTGCTTTTATTGGCGGGGGGCCTGGGCTTTTTTTCTTGGTTTTGATTTTTTATATTGTGATCCAACAAATACAAAATAATTTTATCGCGCCAAAAGTCATGCAAAAGGCGATTGGCCTCAATCCAATTTTGTCTATTATTGCGGTGCTCGTTGGTGCACAGTTTGGTGGAATTTTGGGTGCGCTTATTGCACTTCCCGTAGCCACTGCACTCAAAACCATCCTCGAAGATATTTTCAAAAACAAAACACTTGAACCAAAATAATTATGAAATTTTCTTTTCAATTTGTTATCGCATTTTTAACGGCTTGTATCACGGGTGCTATTTTTTATCTCGTTTTTCGGTTTTCCTCTTTGCCAGTATTTGTGATTGTTTCGCTTTTGTGGTTTGCTGTGCTTACTTTTTTTTATTTGGCGTTTCAAGAAAAAAGAAAAGATCATACCCTTTTGCTCACACTTTCGACCGCACTTTCTTCGCTTTTGTTATTTTCTATTATTGATCATTCTGGGCTTCGTATTTTTTTTGCAGTGTTTGTGTCGCTTTTGCTCGGAATACTGTTTGGTTTTCGTGAAAATGACACACTCCCACTCGGCTATGCGAGGCGGCCATTTCGTCGTTTTGCTATGATGGTTTGGGTGTTCAATGCCTATGCATTTTTTTCTTGTCTGTTTGCTATTGGTGTGCTCTTCCAATCTGAGTGGCCACGTGGACTTGAGTTTGTACTGGTTCCGAGTGCTGGTATCATTGGTGCTCTTATTGCCGGTGAAATTTGGAAGATGTATGTCAAAGGCGAAGAAAAAATTTTTCTCTTTTGGCGAGCGATCACTGGACTTTTTATTGCACAAATTTTTTGGAGTATCCGGCTTCTCCCATTTGGATATATGGTGTCTGGAGTGCTTCTGACCTGGTTGTGGTATATGCTTCAGATGCTCATTCGTTTTCATTTGCGTGAACCTGGGATTGTTTGGAAAAAACAATTACCATTTTTGATCGGCAGTGGTCTGGTCTTTTTGTTCCTGTTCATATTTTATATTCGGTGGATATAAAATAAAAA
>CAYTKU010000034.1:0-1091 GCA_964438795.1 uncultured Gammaproteobacteria bacterium | reverse complement strand
AAAAAGGAGTATAATACACAAAATCTATGTCAGCACTTCCTCCACATTTACCAAAAAAAGAAAAAATTAGAGCAACAGATCAGACCAAGCGATCTTTGTTTTATTTTGTTTCCTGCATGCTCATTGCTATTTTTGCGAGTCTTGCTACTGTATTTATAACATTTTCTGTTGTACTGCCTCGCGCTGTACCCGACGTGCAGTTTTATTCTTTTGAACACAAGACCACTCCGACTGAACCACAGCTCGGCAATGAGCTTCTTGAATTTATTGATGAGCGTGAAGCACGCCTCTTTGACAAAAGACAACCGCTTGGGACACGTTGGTATCCGGCTGGTAGTAGCCTTTCTTCTGGTGTGTTTTTGACTTCAGATGGGTGGACCGTATTTCCACTGAGTCTCACAGAACCAATTGACAAAAAAAATCTTGAAGTCGTGGATAGTCGTGGCGGAGTGTATGCACTCGAAAATATTTTTGTAGATAAAAATCTTGGACTTGTCTATGCCAAAATAAAAGGCGAAGGGTTTCGTTTTGTGTCATTTCCAAATTGGAATGTTCTCCAAAAAAATACTCGCGTTGTTGGACAGCAGGGGACACAATATATATTGACGAGTATTACTGATATACAAAAAAATGCAGAGCTCACCTCAACCGCTGAAATTTGGAAACAGCCATATCTCTATGCGCTCAAAGAAAATCTTTCTGGAATGGTATTTACTGACCAAGGAGAGCTCATCGGATTATCTCGTGAGAGCGGACTTTTTCCTGGTTGGTATATTGAATACGGTTTTCGATCACTTTTGTCACAGCAAAAACTCAGCTATCAAGCCTTTCCTTGGAAGGGACAGTTCGTAGAGAGTGAATTTCAAAATGGTTTTGTCAAAGAAACACTTGGATTTTTTGTTACTGAAGGTGATACGATCAAAGACGGGATAAGATCCGGGGATGTGATTGTCAAAATTCAAGATCAGGCATTTTCTCTTACCACTCTGAGTCAGGTGCTCCTCCAAGCTCCACAAACTGTTTCGATTGAACTCATCCGCAATGGCGAGACTCTCGTGAAGACGCTGCCCAAACAAATTATAAATTTTTGA
>CAYTKU010000033.1:5039-6326 GCA_964438795.1 uncultured Gammaproteobacteria bacterium | reverse complement strand
CAGCTGTTTGTAATCCAAATCTTCTTCATTGGCCTTGATCATTGCATCCCTTTGACTCATACCGACTCCATGGCCATACATTTTCTTTTTATCACGCTTGTCATAGATAGCTTTGACTGGGACAAGCCACGGTTTGTCTGTTCCGCCCCAAACTTTTGACCAGGTGCGTGTCATCCCATCACTATTGCCAAAATATGGTGTGATGACCACAGCATTTGGTGTAGCAGAATTGTTGTCTGTGTCATAGGTGATGACTTCTCCACGGGTATCATTGGTTGCTTTGACCACATTTGGACGAAGGGCTTCATTGCGATATCCAAGATAGAGCTGATCACCTGTATGTGCTACGACATCAAAATTGCCATTTGGGTATTTGTCTGTGGTTGCAGTGATATAGTAGGCATAGGTGCGAGCAGCGGTCTGTAGAGCCTTGATATATTCATAGTCTGTACCATTGCTCGTCTCAGCGATGCCATAGGTATAGTCCTCGAGGAGCAGATCATTGATAATATACAGAGATTTGGCGTCATCTGTCAGACGATATTCCATGGCTCCACGATAGGCATTGAAATTCATCCCCTTGTGCCAATCAATGGTTCGTTCCTGATTGGTTATTTCAAAGACTGCATGAGGATCATTTGTTGGTACGAGACGAAAATAATTTTTGCTTTCAAATTTTTCTTTGCCAGATTCAAAGGTATACACTCCCGCTTTGTAGGAGAGAGTTGCTTTCTCGCCTTTTGGGAGGGTAAAAAGTTTTTCTCCCCCTTCGCCTTCAAAGAGATCATACTCTGCTTCACTTGAGACAAATACGGCTGTTTCTTTTTCTGGTTTTTCGAGCTTCCAAAGAGCTACCCTGATACGAGGCTCATCACCGAGACGAAAAAGTTCTACCGGAGTAATATCGTCAGAAGGAAGTTTTGGTTCTTTGTAGTGCTTTGGAGCATTGGAAGTCACATCCACGTTTACCTGCGCAACCGTATCTGAGAGAGTATTACCATCTGCCTGCAAGACAAAATTGACACTATAGGTTCCTTTTTCTTTGGGTGCGCGAAAATAAAACGTCTCACGAACGATTTGCTTTGGAGCCACGGCTTTGTCTTTTTTGAGCACGACTCGCTTGCTCTCCCAACTTTCATCACCAAAATTGGCTTCTTTGCCCTCGGCAGCAAGATGTGATAGAGTCGGAGCCACTACTGCATAGGATTTCCAGCTTTTTTCTCCAGTATTTTCAAAACTGAGAATGAGTTTGACTTGTTCTCCGCCGATCACATCAATATTTTTTTT
>CAYTKU010000033.1:0-4939 GCA_964438795.1 uncultured Gammaproteobacteria bacterium | reverse complement strand
CGGTACTTTGGTTCAACTGTGTAGGCAGAAATATACTGAGCACCTTTTTCATTCCAGGTTTGTGTTCCTGTATTTTTGAATTTTATGACCACGGTCTTACTCGATCCAGCTTCTATGGTAATAGGATCTGGGATGGACTGCGAAACATACTGTGCAGAATAACCTGCGGCATCTTTGATAGTGAGTTTGGGGTCAGCCGCTTTCGCAAACTGAGGAAGAGTAAAAAGACCCAAAACAAAGACAAACATTGTGACGAGACGAAGAAAATTTTTCATATACTAAATAGTATACCAAAAAATTGATATTGACTCAATAAAACCCTTCGGCTAACGCTCAGGCTAAACCCTCTTTTGTTGCTTTTCATAGCGAAAAATGATACTGTATTGACATCTATGTCACTCAATCGCCAAATTGCACACAACACTATTGTCCAAATTATTGGAAAAGTTTTTACCACACTTCTTGGATTTGTTGGGATCGCCATGATGACACGGTATCTTGGAACAGAACAATTTGGTTGGTATGTCACGGCTATTTCTTTTTTACAATTTGCAGGAATTTTGATTGACTTTGGACTTATTCCTGTGAGTGCACAAATGCTGAGCGAAGAAAAATTTGAAAAGAAAGAACTTTTTCAAAATTTACTTGGGTTTCGTTTTGTCACCGCAGTTATCTGTCTCTCAGTAGTTCCACTCCTCGCGCTTTTCTTTCCCTATCCGGTGGAAGTCAAAATAGCCATTGCATTTAGTACGGTTTCTTTCCTGGCTATTTCAATCAATCAGATTCTCACAGGATTTTTTCAAACAAAACTCAAGATGCACCTCGTCTCAATCGCTGAACTCATTGGACGAATTATTCTTGTCGGAGGGCTGTTTTTATTGATGTATTTCAAGGCATCATTTCAGCCAATTATGATTTTGATCAGTCTCTCTATTGTCGGTTATACAGTTTGTCTTTTGATCTTTGCAAAAAAATATATACCACTCCGACTCAAGTATAACAAAACAATTTGGAAGGCTATTGCTACGAAAATGTGGCCTGTGACTCTTTCTATCCTCTTTAATGTCATCTACCTCAAGGGAGACATTGTACTTCTCTCTCTGTACCGTTCACAAACAGAAGTCGGCCTCTACGGAGCAGCTTACCGAGTGATTGATATTGCCAGCCAAATAGCACTCCTCAGTATTGGTATACTTCTTCCCCTTCTCGCTTCCAGCTGGGCAAAAAACCGTAAAAAAGAATTTGCTGAGCATTACCAGAGATCTCTCATGATGCTCACACTTATTGGACTACCGATTGCTACGGGTATTTTTATGCTCTCTGGACCAATCATACAGCTGGTCGGAGGAGATGAGTTTATTGGAGCCCAAAAACCCCTCAAAATACTCGCAATCGCAGTTTTTGGACTCTTTGTGAGTTCTCTGTATGGCCATATTGCTGTTGCTATTGATCAGCAACGACGAGCACTGTTTGTATATATCAGCGCTGCTATTTTGACCCTCATCGGATATCTCGTGTTTCTGCCAAAATTTGGTATGATCGGTGCAGCATGGATGTCTGTTTTTTCAGAAATCTTTGTCGGGGTTGGACTTTTTATTATGATTGGAAGACTTGTTCGATTGCCACTCCCCTACAAATTTTTAGCAAGGGCCATTCTTTCCACCGCGGCTATGGCTACCGCTCTGTCTTTTATGCAAAATATTCCTGTCCTGATTAGTATTCTTCTCGGAGCCACTGTTTATTTTCTTTTTATTCTCTTGACCAAAGCGATATCAAGAGATACTCTCAAAGAAATTTTATCTTTTCACTAATTTTTTTTATGACCTATCTCATTTTATTTATTCTTTTTCTAATTGCCGTTTCTTTTTTGAAAAAATTCAATCAAGGGCAAGTGGAAAAAGTAATACAAGGCAGTGAAAAAGAAAATTCACTGAAAGCGTTTGCTCTCGCTCTTGGGCTTCAATATGAAGAAATTTCGAACAACAAAACTTCAAATACGATATATGATCAATACAGCAGAGTCTGGGGAGTATATGAAGGAATCCCCCTTGAAATACGATTTGGCAGCACAGCCAAAAGTGGAGGAAGTATTGGTATTTCGTACAACTATACCCTCGAAAAAACGATTACTTTTTCGGTAAACAATCCTCAAAAAAAATCTTTTGATATTTTGCCAAAGAGTACTGCCAGAGAAACAGCACCAACAGGCAATGCAAATTTTGATGCAAAACTGAGCCTGATTGGAGATCAGATTATCCCCAATGAACTGTTAGAATATTTTGGAAAGCTTGGATGGATGCATCTGACACTCCGAGGAAATAAACTCACCTTTCATGATACCTTTTATGAACAGTTTCAAGGAATACATGCGATAAAAATGATGAAGGCTATTCATCCAATTTGGAAAAGTACCCCACAAGATCAAAGTATGAATGTGGAGTCTGGAAAAGAATTTTTAACCGTTTTGGTAGAGATGGCAAAAAAAGCCAACTTGGTATAAAGGGACTCGTAAATAAATTGGTTTTATATTATTCATTCTCTTCAGAGGCTCTTCTATCTGGACGACCTTCTTTATTCCAACGCAAATAGGCTTCTATAAATGGATCAAGATTACCATTTAATACATCATCAGGATCTTTGGTTTCATGTCTAGTACGGATATCTTTGACCATTTTGTAGGGATGAAGCACATACGAACGGATTTGATTGCCCCATTCAGCGCTTTTGTACTCACCACGAAGTTCGAGTCGTTCTTTTTCATCCTGTTCTTCTTTTAGTTTGGTGAGTTTTGAATACAAAATTTTCATGGCCGTTGCTTTGTTCTGAATCTGAGATCGTTCATTTTGACATTGCACGGTAATACCTGTCGGAAGATGCACAATACGCACAGCTGAATACGTAGTATTCACACTTTGTCCACCTTTTCCACCGGCCATAAAGGTATCAATACGAAGATCTTTTGGATCTATTTCTGACATATCACTTTCTTCCATTTCTGGGATCACTTCAATCAGTGCAAATGAAGTATGACGCATCTGCTCAGCATCAAACGGTGAAATACGAACCAAACGATGGGTACCATGTTCACTCTGAAGATGGCCATACACATACCTTCCTTCTATACGAAATACGCAGGCCTTAATACCCGCTTCTGCGCCGTGTGATTCATCAAGAAGCGTAACTTTCCAGCCTTTTTTTTCTGCATAGCGAAACAGCATACGCTGTAGCATCTCAGCCCAATCTTGAGCTTCAGTACCACCACTTCCAGCATGCACTGCCACAATCGCATTTTTTTTATCATGCTTGCCACCCAGGAGCAAATAAAATTCAAGTGATTCAAATTGTTTTTGCAAATTTTCAAGTTGATCTCGAATTTCTTTTTCCATTTCAGGATCAAGTGATTCTGACATTTCCTCCAAAAGATCAATCAAACCCAGTGTTTCTTTTTGTATTTTTTTCCACTCATCAATTTCATTATTTATCTCTGATAAACGCTTGCTGACGTCAGTAGCTTTTTCTTGATTATTCCAAAAGCCTTCAGATTGCATCAGATCTTCAAGTCCTTTTTTTTCTTCCTCCAAATCATCAATTCGAAGAAGTTTCATCGTAGAGTCTATTTTTTCTCCCAATTCTTGTAAAGCTTTTTTTTCTTCATTCATAGTATGACCTATACTACAAAAAATAAGCAAAAAAAGCAACCCAGAGGGCTGCTTTTTATAAAAAGTATTTTATTTAAAGATTGTTCAATGCATCTCTGGTTGCAGGGCCAACATATCCACGAACATCGATCCCTCTATCTTGTTGAAATTGCTTTACTGCCTCAAAAGTAGCAGGACCAAAATATCCATTTGGAGTGGCGGTCAAATATCCCAAATCCTTGAGAATATTTTGCAATGCGAGCACATCTTGACCAGTCGACCCAACCGATAAAAATCGATTCAATTGAACCAGTCTCGCTGATGGAGCTTCTGAATTTCGTGGATATACTTCACTTCCAGAAACAGTCACAATTCTCTCTTTATTATAATTTGACAATCCTTCCGTAGGAATTACTTCTTCTTTATCAAGGACAGAACCTTTGTTTACAATTCGATAGAGAGTATCACTTTGTGGATAACGAATAATCGTTCCTGCTGGTCGAACCGGCTTGTCGATAGCAGAACCCTCTCCAAAAGAATTTAAGGTATCTCTCGTGACCTCATCAACCCAACTAAAAAGATAGCCCAGTGTGCGAAAAATAACTTCTGTTTGAATCCAATGTTTTTGAGCACCAAGAACTAAATAGACCTTTGGATCATCAATCATTTTGATAAGAGATCCTGTAGTCAAAGTACGTCTTGGTCCAACAGGAATAGAGAGCAAGGCATCATTTGGTATTTCCGCAAGGAGCTGTGGATCAACGGTTCGTATATTTTTCCATGATTCAAAGTACGTAAAGTACATATCGGCATTGAGAAAGGCACGTTTGGCACAAGGAATATTGGTATTGATACTTCCATCAGGATTATGAGCAACATCGACCAAATACACAGCAGGAGAACCTTCTACTTTATAGGGATTTCCTTTGAGCAGAAGACACTGTTTTGGACCAACCATATCAACAGGTTCAACAGGAGCAGGATCAACAATCGTCTCTACTGGCGCGATAGTAGCAAAGACAAATTTTGGCGTACCATTGACCAAACCAAGATAGGTGACACTCAAATCTACTTTTTTATCTCCATCAGTATCAATACGTTTTATTTTATTTTTTTGAAGAGTGAGTGTAATAGGATCTGATTCCAAAATAATGGTAGCAACGAGATCAGTCGCTGAGACTCGAGTCACATGGTGTACAGCTTCACCAATTACAATCTGCTGCCTTTGTGTATCAACAAGCGTAAGGGTTTCTTCGGCTGGAACAAAAGGAACAGTCGAAGAATCTTCTGCTGGAGTATCA
>CAYTKU010000032.1:0-6653 GCA_964438795.1 uncultured Gammaproteobacteria bacterium | reverse complement strand
TATTTGCAGCTTGGTATTCGTCAGATGAATGCACCAACCACAGACTGTACATGGAATGATCTCAAGGCCACCTATGGAAAAGATGCCTGGAAAAAAAGATATGAAAATGTCAAAAATACCGCAGATCGGTTTAGTGCTTCAGACAAAATTCTCAAAGAATTTAGTAACGCAATCAAACCTGCAAATACAGATTTTGGTATCAGTGTCGGAGCGCTTGTTCAGGTAGATCGTATCAAACTTCAAAAAGAACGTGCTGCAGAACTTGAGAGAACCACCAACAGTGGGTTCAAAGATTTACAAAGTTTGATTTCGGGCAATGTATTGACTCCTGGTGATGTGATTAGTCAAGAAACCAAAGCGCAACTTTCGCAGGTAGAACAAGGAAAACGAAATGAAGTCTCGCTCGCTGGTATCTACGCATCTGGTGCGTATCAGATTATTCCAGAAACAGCATCAATGTTTCTCAATACTCTCGGTTCATCACTTTTGCAACGTCTGTTTAGTCAGGGGCTTGTCCCAAGTGGTGGGGGAAGTGGTTTGGCATATGATTATGGCTCAGACCCTGGTGTCGTCAATAGGATCGAAGAAGCAAAAAGTGCATATAACTTTTTGTTTGCTCGTACCCCAAGTCAACCAACCGATTATAACAATATTGCGGAGTTTGTTTCTTGTCCAGACAATCCTGGTATCAACAATTGTGTCATGGACAGAGGGCTCCAAGAAGCGCTTTCTCGTGCTGCTGTTGGTCAACCCTTGACCATTGGTGAAGCTATAAAAGCAGAAAATGGTGCCTATCTCAATCCAAATTGGCCTTTGATTTCACCAAGACGTTTGCAGGAAAATCAAAATATCAAAGGATGTGTTTCTGAAAAATATTGTTATTCAAACATCCAAAAATTGCGCAAGGCTCGTATTTTGCCACTTGGTTTTGAAATTGCTGCGCTTCGCTCTGATCCTGACCAGCCTTGGACACTCGGTGAAGTCGTCGCTGGTTTTTATGATTGTCGTTATGATCCAAATGACCCTACCAAAATTATTCCTGACCCTGCATTTCCGTTTTGTCATCTCATCAATCCAAATTGGGTGATCAAGGCTCCTCAGGCACGTTGTGAAATCAAAGTTTTTGGTGATGGTCTTATTGATCCGGCATCTTCTCTTCGTCGTGAAGAATGTGCTGATGTCTCTACTTGTATTGGAAAAGATGATACCGGTGCTTGTGCTCAATATGGATACTGTACAAAAGAAAGCAATATTTGGCGTATTGGTGGTGATGCATGTCCAGCGTATTACAATACGTGTACCACTTACGTAAATTCAGAAAATCGTAAAATTTCATCATTTTTGGCAAAGACTCTCGACTACGGAGAATGTAGTGCGGATAACAAGGGTTGTCGTGCCTATAGTTTTGTTGGTGTCGGTGATCCCAATGCAGTGACATCATCTTGGACCAGTAGTGCTGATCTTGAAGTTGGTCAAAATCAAGTTATTTTCTTCAATGAAAAAATTCAAGATTTGAGTAGTATCTGTAATGAAAGTAACAATGGATGTAGTGCTTTTTATGGAGCATTTCGTCTTGCCAATGGTCGCTATATTGATAGTAATACCAGTACTCCTGCGGTGGATTTTGTTCTGGATACCAGCAGTCGACTCAATATCAAAAAAGCGCCAGTATATCTCGGATGTTATGATGGCAACAAAGCCCAGGCTGGAACCCAAAGACCAACCACTCCTGCAGAAGCAAATATTGCTGCGGCGAGTTCTGCTTCGTGTGAAAAATTTGCATCGGCTTGTGTGGCAGAAGAAGTTGGTTGTGAGGCATTTACTCCGATCAATACCCTCAGTGGTCGCGCTGATGGTCCAAATATTCCAGGAAAAATTGGTGATGGCAATCTCTGTGCTCAGGCATGTGTAGGATACGAGACGTTCAAACAAGAAAAAACTGTTTTTGACTCTTCAAAATTTCCATTGCATTTTATTCCTCGTCAAGCAGAAGAATGTCCAGCAAGTGCGAGTGGTTGTAGCGAATTTACCAACATTGATGCACAGGCACGCGGAGGAGAAGCACTTGAATATTATACAGACCTCAAGTACTGTGAAAAACCATCTGGAGACAATGTAAAAACATTTTACTCATGGGAAGGTTCTGCAAACAATGGGTATGTACTTTTGTCTTACCAATTGAAACCATTGACACAGGCTGAGCAAAATGACATCAATCGTCCAGGTTTGGTCGCGGGATCTCCTGCCTATATTTTGGATACTGAGGATGCTCTTGATGACTTTCTTTCAAAATGTGATGAACAAAAATACAACAGACTTTTGGCCAATCCAAATGATCCTGAGGCAGCAGACAAAGATTGTCGTGCTCTCTTTGACAACAATGGTGCTACGTATTATCGATTGCTCTCAAAAACGGTAACCATTGATCCAGCGTGTCACCCTCTTCGCAAAACCGAAGCTGTATTTGAAGTCGATGCTCGTATCAACAATGCTCAGGCTTGTGCCGCAAAGAGTGGAAGATGGAATGCATCAGGAGCAAATCCTGTGTGTGAGCGTTGTACCAATGGTGGGAAATTTCAAAATGGATTCTGTGTTTACCAGACCATCTCTCGCCCAGGTGAGTCTACTTCATGTCAGGGACCTGCAAACAATCCTGGTCAGTACAATGGCTGCCGTCCATATAGTGGAAATGCGGTTGGAAATATAGAACAAATTTTCCTTGATGATTTTGAACCTGTTGCTGAAAATGCACAAGCCTTTGCTGAGGAGCTCGTGGACTGGACTCCAAATACCTTGCAAGTGGTAGGGGAGGCTACACATATTGAGTTTCACTCGATGCAAGTCTCTGCTGGTATACGATCTGCAGAGCGAAAACTCTATTCATTTGATTTGGTCAAAGATGGTTGGTACGAATTATCATTTCTTGCAAAAACCAATGCTTCAAGTTCGGCTCTTATTGCTGGATTCAAAGCAGGTGACGATTTTGTTGGTCAGTTTGGCTCAGATGTAGATCCAATTCGTCTTGGCAATACTTGGCAGCTCTACACCCTCGGTCCAGTTCAATTTACTGGAGATTCTATCAATACAACTACTCTGACATTTGAAAGATCTGGCAACAATGCTGTTTACTTTCTCGATCAGGTACGCCTGCGCAAATTGACTGATTTCAAACATTACATAAAAGATTCATGGAAACAATCTCCAGAAAACAATGGTTTTGATGTACCGCTCGTATGTGATAGTGCTCCTGAAGATAACCTTCCTGGAGAAGCCCTCGGATGTCGTCAATACAATGATAGCAACAATACTCCTCGCTATGCCACAGGATTTCAGAGTCTCTGTCGTGAAAAAGCTATTGGTTGTCAGCCTGTGTGGGATACCTTCAATACGATAAATGGGGGTGATGCTTCGCTCGCTCAGGTGTTCAATGTTGCTTGTCGAGCCAATGCTGGTACCACTTGTACGGTTCGCTATGAAGGAACTGATCTTGGAAATTGTTTTGTTGCTCCAGGAAAAAATTCTTGTTTTGTCCCTCAGATTACACTTCCTGCCAATGTAACCTTTGAAACCTTGCAGCAACGCAATCCACAAATCGGTCTTCATTCTTCGAGTGTTGTCATTCCTTCTGATACTCCAACAAGCTCACCATTATTTTTGGCACTTGGGGAAAAACAAATTCATACCTGTCCTGATGGTGCTATTGGGTGTAGAAAAGTTGGTCAAGAACAAAGAATTTTGCCGACAGATGCATCTTCTTCATTTATGTTTGATGATGTTTTTGTCAAAAATGATCCTGAATCATATAGAGACACACTCTGCCGAAATGATTTGGTCGGATGTAGTGAATATACTCATGACAACAAAGTTACCTATTTCAAAGATCCTGAAATAACAGGAAATAGCCTGTGTGTGTACAAACCAGCTACCGATGGGGTGAGTAGTCAATATGGATGGTTCCTCAAAGGTATTGGAAAATGTACGATTGATCCTGCATTGCAGACGACCGGAGATGCTTTGTGTCGAAATGATAGTGACTGTAGTAGTGGCAATCGTTGTATTGGTCAAGAAACCGTTGCTTGTTCTCCTGACAATCTTCGTGTGGGTGGATTCTTGGATATCTGGAGCAATAGTGCACGTCAGTATCAAGGAAACGTTGGTCTGTGTAATGCTGAAAGCAATACTTGTAGCGAAATTATTGATCGTCAAGATACCTCAAACCTCAATCCAGAAGGAAAACCGTACTATATTTTGTACAATGACAAGATGAAAGAAAAAGAACGACTCTGTACAACCGTCAGTCTGTCAGAAGGTTGTGTGCTTTTTGACAAAACCGATGAACCAAACAAAGTTTTTGACTCAAAGGCTACGTATCTTCGCTCTGAAAGAAATCAAAATCAACCATTTGGTCCAGTAGAACCGGTTCGTTCTGGTCAAGCAGATTTTCAGCGTGCAGATAGCAACAAAATTCTCAAAGTGGATCGAGACCGTGAATGTAGCGAATGGCTCGCGTGCAAAAGCTATGCCTCAAGTGTCGATTATTCTGGCGGTGCTCGAAGAGAAACACAGATTTGTTCACAGCTCGCAGCTTGTGACAAGATTGGCGTCGGTGGAACCTGTGCCAATTGGGTAGATCCACGTCGTCCTGGCGATGCACAGGCTACAGCACTTTCACGATTGACCTATGACAAATATGTTACTCGTGGAGTCTCCTGGTACAACCGAGAATTTTCAGGATATTCTCTCTACAACAAATACCAAATAGGGGACATGGTTTATGTCAAATTTAGTTTTCCAGAAGAATTTCAAGAATTGATGCAAAGTGAAATGAATCAGACGTACATTGTTCGTCAGCTTCGTCAGAGTGTGATTGATAGCGTCGAAGCAAATGCGTTTGATTGCAAACCAAACAATCCAAATGAAAATACAGACTGGAAAGCCTGTGGGTTTGGTGACAATCAAGTCAATGGAGGACGTTGTTATTCCAATCAATGTCTCTATCCAATCAATGGAAGCTTTCCTCCAGACGTGGTCATCAACGTAGAATCACCAGACAATGTCGCTGAAATGGCTCTTCAACTCAAAAATCTTTTGAGCTTGGTCGAATCTAATTCATGTAAAGGTGCTCCTGAACCAGATAGTCCATACTCTGACAAAATTCTCAAAGTGGGAGTAGGGGATGAAATTTTGACCAATGGAGACGTGCCAGGTGAACGTCGGAATACCAGCTTCAAGCTCGAAGGATTTTCTGGTGCCAATGCCTGCCAATTTGGGGCATGTTCTTGTGGCTACCAAAAAGTTCAATACAAAAATGGTCAAATTGATTATTGGCCACTGCTCGGACTCAAACAAGGTACGGTCATTCCAGAAGGTGTCTGTAGTGGTGGTGGACAAAAAGATGGCCATCCATGTACGCAGAGTATTGAATGTGTGGACAACAATGATACGGTTACTACCGAAGATGATGAATTTGGTTCTTGTGGTATAAGGCAAAATGTTGAAACCCGTATTGGTCTTGAAGGCTACTGTCTCGAAGATGATTTGAGTCGTCCTATATTTTACAATGGACAAAATAGCTTTGCATGCTTGACCTGGCTACCTGTGAATATCTCAGCGTCTTCTGTGGATATCTACAATCGTGATGTTTCTGCTGGATACAATCTCCAAGATGATGCTCAGAGGGGTGGAGGACAAATATTTTGTGGTGCTTCTACCCAAACCGGTGCTGGAGTCTATGACCCAAATTGGATGACTCTTCGTGAAGCTCCTGGCAGTACGCTCACGTCCCAGCTGGATGCTCTGTATGCAGAATACTTCACTGAACTTGGACAACCAAAACTTGCTCCATATGATCTATATACCTGTAATAATCCTCAGGTAAATGGCGATCTTCCCCCATATATTCGTACGGTCTGTTCTGCACTGAGAGGAAATCAAGAAGATCAGGCCAAACCACTTTCAAATGCACTGTATGCATGGTTATACAAAAACAAAATGAGTAATGCGACACTTCTGCGCCTTGAATGGAAAACAACCCCTACGAGTACGAACTGGGGAAATGATTTCAATGGAGTTGTTGAAACCAATACCAATAGACGAATATACTCATTTGCACCACTCAATGCGGGGGTTGAAAATAACGAAGGTATCAAAGAATTTGGTACGATTATGCACATGCCACGTACTTTTGGTGCAGATGTTTTGGATGAAAATGCTACTTGGCTGACGGCTAGTGATCTGGTCAATCCTCCAGAAAATCTTGCTCATGATGTCTCTGCCAAGGTTCATACCGGTGCCTATGGCGTGGTCGGTGAATCAGGTATCCGCAACAATCGCGGTATCTATCGATCTCCATTTGAAAAGTATCTCCGAGAAAATGATCTTGCCAAAGTTCACTTTTTGCCACTGAGCTATCCAGGTGGAGCCAATTCAGAGGTTCCGACTCTTATGGAAAAAGCCTATGCCATAGACTTTGATCGTTTGCGTACTCCAGGAATGCGGGCAGCTGATGCAGTGCTTTTGCTTGATTCCAACAATGACAACAAAAATTTTGCTGGACCAAAAGCTGAACGTGATACACTTCTCTGGACCTACAAGGTAGAAGATGTTTCCCAATCATCTTTTGCATTCAATGACTATAGCAAATTTGCTCAAAC
>CAYTKU010000031.1:5199-6658 GCA_964438795.1 uncultured Gammaproteobacteria bacterium | reverse complement strand
AGGTTGAACGAATCAAACAACATAGTAATCCCTGACAAGTAGATCATATGTCGAAGCTCAATATCTGGGTACAAAAAAGTAGCCAGTACAATGACCGTACCATAGGCAATCACCCCAAAGAACAGTTTGGCCGAAAGAATGGTAGAGACATACTTTTGGATATGGGTTTTGAGCTTGGCAGCTTCGCGAACCAGTACATTGGTAAGTCCCAGATCCACAAAGACCACAAAAATAGTGGTAAAAGAAAGGGCCAAAAAATATTTTCCTGTACCCTCTACACCAATGCTGCGAGCAATGAGGGTAAAATAGACAAAAGAAATGATTTTTTGTGCCACCGAAGCCACAGTCATGAAGGCAGTGTTTTTGGCAATGGAATGACTCATAGTGACCTTATTTTAGCCTAAAGTATGATTAATTACAAACACCTCTTTATTTCAAATGACAAAATTGACATTTTTGCCTCTTTCTGATATAATTTTTTTGAAATTTTAATTTATCATATTTACAGAATTCCATCAGCTCCGTCTTTCTTTCGCTATTTTTTTATGAATTCAATCATGACAGATTTTCAGAAACATCCCTCTTTAGACTCACTTTTTGCTCTCTAGAGTTGTTTTCGTTGCTGCATTTTTGACAAAAGCCTGTTTCCCCTCTCACAGGATCGAAGAAAGCACTGAGCACAGATGAACTCCTGTAAATTTTGGAGTTTTTTTTTATGCAAATGATTATTTCCGGAATTATTGCCGGAGCTCTCGGACTTGGGATCGGATACTATATACGAAAAACCCAGGCACAAAAAATGGCCAACTCTATCGAAGCTTTGGCTGAAAAAAAATTGGCTGATGCCAAGGTCAAAGAACAAGAAATCGTCCTCGCAGCACAGGAAAAATCTATCAAAGTACTCGAAGAAGTAAAAAAAGAAGAAGAAAACCGCCGCAAAGAATTGCAGCAAGTACAAAATCGTTTGGCAGAACGTGAAGGAATGTTCGACAAAAAAATGACTGAATTTGAAGACCGCAAAACTCGTCTCGAAGAAAAAGTCGTTGAAATCCAAACGATTAAAGAAAAAATCGACAAAAAGTACCAAGAAGTTGATCAAAAACTCGAAGTTGTCGCTGGTCTTTCTCGTGATCAGGCAAAAAATGAACTTTTGACAAAAGTAGAACAAGAAGCTCAAGAAGACCTCCTCCATCGCCGTCTCAAATTTGACGCTGATGCTCATGAAGAAATCAAAGAAAAAGCTCGTGATATTGTGGTCGGTGCCATGCAACGCACGGCCTGCAACCACGCCGCAGAGACGACTTCTACTGCCGTGACTCTTCCTGGTGAAGAAATGAAAGGCCGTATCATTGGAAAAGAAGGACGCAACATCAAAATGATTGAAAAAATGACGGGTTGTGAACTCATTATTGATGAAACTCCTGAACTCATTTTGATCTCCAGTTTCTCCCCTATTCGC
>CAYTKU010000031.1:3958-5099 GCA_964438795.1 uncultured Gammaproteobacteria bacterium | reverse complement strand
ATTGACCATGAAACCCAAGGAGCTCATACTCAAATCGGCTATACCATCCTCAAAAAATTCAATGTTGATGAAGATACAGCACAAGTCGCTCTCACCCATCATGATACCAATCCACCACTCCTTCTCACCAAGCTCGTTATGGCTGGTGACGCTATCTCTGCTTCTCGTGTTGGTGCACGTCGTGATACCTATGAACAATATGTCACTCGTCTTGAAGATCTTGAAAAAACAGCCCGTGAATTTCCTGGTATTGATAAAGTCTATGCGATTCAGGCAGGACGTGAAATCCGTGTCTTTGTAAATCCAAGTGAGATTGATGATTACCAATCATACAATCTTGCAAAAGATATTGCACGTCGCATCGAAAGTGAACTGCAGTATCCAGGTGAAATCAAAGTCATGGTCATTCGAGAATCTCGCGTGATTGAATACGCACGATAAAAAATACGGTCGCCTAAGGCGACTGTATTTTTTCCCCAAACTTTTTCAGAGGGACTTCGCACTGTTTTTGCTCTATTGACAATAGTTTTTCACTCAGGTACAATATCTTTACAAAGAAATATATTTTAACTTATTCAACTCTATGAGTACTCTGAACAAAGCCCTGCTCGCAGAGGCTATTGCAGCCAAAGTCGGTGTTTCAAAAAAAGAAGCAGAAGACATGATCAAAGCTTTTGTTGATATCACCATGCAACAACTCAAAGCAAATGGTACAGTCAACATCGCTGGTTTTGGACAATTTAGTGCCAAAACTCGCGCTGGCAGAATTGGAGTCAATCCACAAAATCCAACTGAAAAAATCCAAATTCCACCAGTCACGGTTCCAAAGTTCAAAGCTGGAAAAGGACTCAAAGATATTCTCAAAAAATAGTTTGCTTCATCCAAGAACTCTCCAAATAACGGAGAGTTTTTTGTTGACAAAAAGAGAAAAAATAGCTATACTAGTATTCACAAAAAATGGCCCGTTCGTCTAGTGGCTAGGACGCTAGGTTCTCATCCTGGAAACAGGGGTTCAATTCCCCTACGGGCTACAGGACCGAAGTGTCAAAAAATGACAACAATATATGACAGGGTAGCTCAGTTGGTGAGAGCGGAGGATTCATAACCCTCAGGTCGAGAGTTCGATTCTCTCTCCTGTCAC
>CAYTKU010000031.1:0-3858 GCA_964438795.1 uncultured Gammaproteobacteria bacterium | reverse complement strand
GTAGACTCAGCATATTTGCGCTGAGGTTTTTCATATTTTACAATCATCACAAACTTTGGATTTTCAACCGGTGCAAATCCAACAAACGAATGAATCGTTTCATCAGTATACCCTCCAGGGCCAGGAATCTGCGCTGTACCTGTTTTTCCTGCAATATAGTACTCTTCAGAGCGTGCCTGAGTCGCATGACCTTTTTCTACTACATTGACCAGCATCCCTGATACGAGAGAGGCACTTCGTTCACTCAGCACTCGATGAATTTCTTTGGGTTGTACTTTGGTAACTTTTCCATCTGCAGAAACAATCCTATCAATGATATACGGACTCATGAGCATTCCTTTATTGGCAATAGCCGCATACGAAACAACCATCTGAAGTGGTGTCACAGTCAACCCCTGACCAAAAGAAGCGGTGGCAGTATAACAATCGATTTTGTTATTTTTTTTATTCAAAGACAATGACTGAATATTTCCGGCAGATTCTGTATCCAGTTCAATCCCCTGCTTTATACCAAAACCAAATTTTTCAATATATTCTCGAAAACGATTGGTTCCCAGTTGTTCTGCAATATAAATCATTCCTGTATTGATAGAATCCTGCAATATTCTCGTCATGTCAGTGTCATTGTAAATTTTACTTTCTGCATTACGAATCGGTGTCTTGCACAGGTCAGATCGATCCCCCGTATCATAAAAATATGTTTTGGGATTGATGAGTTCATCATTGATAGCCGCTGCCATGGTGATAGGTTTAAAAATTGACCCAGGCTCATACGGCGTAAAAATCGTATTGTTGTTATAAAATTCAATCGACTCCACTGATCCATAATTATTGGGATCAAAATCAGGCAAAGAACACATCGCACGCACCGCACCTGTCTGTGGATCCAAAATTACAAGACTCGCACTCGTCGCTCCATACTCTACCATACCTTTTCGAAGCCTCTCACATGCATAGTATTGGACCGTACGATCAAGAGTGAGTATAAGTGTATCACCATTTTTTGCTTCACTGGATCGAAAAAGTCGTGTATCAAAAGGAATCCATCCACCCCGAGCACTTCGAGTTCCGGTAAGTTCGCCATCTTTTCCTGCCAATTCTTTTTGCCAAAAACCTTCAATTCCATATTTTCCAATATCTCTGCCTTCATCATTTTGGCTCACAAAACCAATCACACTCGCCGCCAAATTGCCTTCAGGATAAAATCGTGTCGGAATTTTTACAAAAGCAATTCCAGGAAGCTTGAGTGCCTTTATCTGTTCCATTTTTTCTTGATCCAATTTTTTTTCAATTGGCTCGTATGGATCAGTCCGTTTGTTCAAAGTCGAAGAAACGATTTGTTTGCGTGCATCATCATAGCCAAAGAACGGAGCAAGCGCCAGAACCACACGATCGGCATCTTCATTGGTTTTTATTTTGCGAGTATCTGCATACATCAGATAGGTGTCTTTGTTCAGAGCAAGAGGCAATGTCTCCCCCGTACGAGAGTCTTGGACATACACCTTGCCTCGCTCAGGAATCAGCTCTGAATAAATTTCTTGAATCCCTGATGCAAGTTTTTGATAAAAAGTACCATTGATGACCATCAAGAAAAAGAGTCGAACCACAATCACCAAAAAAAGAACAGAAATAATAACAAAAAGTACCTGTATTCGGGTATCATATTCTTTGAGAGAACCTTGAGTTTTTGAGCCAAAGACTGGTTTTTTTTGCAAATATTGCATGTTTTTTTTGAAAACAAAAAATTTATTCGATATCAACGATTGATAGAGCCTATTATATCACAAAAAAACATGTTTTCCTACTGCACAGATGTCCTTGATTTTTCTTCAAAATACTGCTAATATAGAGAAATATTGATGCTATTTAACTTGCAAAGACTATGAAAAGTGGATTTGTGGTACTCGTCGGACGAAGTAATGTTGGAAAATCAACCCTTCTCAATACTCTCGTTGGAACAAAAATTTCAGCAGTGTCTTTTCGTCCACAAATGACCCGTCATATTATTCATGGTGCCCTCAATACTCCAGAAGGCCAAGCCGTATTTGTGGATACTCCAGGGGTATTCAAAGACAAAAAAAATCCTCTCTCCGGAAAACTCAACAAAAAAATCGATGAAGCCATGGATTCGATCGATGTTATTGTGTATGTGGTGGATCCAAGTAAAGAAATCGGAGCAGAAGAGCGTTCTACCTTTGGTATGATTCGCCACCTTGATACACCAAAAATTCTTGTGATCAACAAATCTGATCTTCCTCGCGAAGAGAGAAAATTTGAAAAAGAATACGAAGAATTTTCCAAATATTTTGATGCGACATTTACTCTCTCAGCACTTCGTGCCAGTCATATTGAACCACTGCGTCAAAAAGTGATTGAGCTTCTCCCCGAAGGACACCCAATGTATGATGCAGAACAGCTCACCAATATTGATAATTATTTTTGGATTGCAGAAATCATTCGTGAAAAAGTTTTTTCTGTCCTCGACAAAGAAGTTCCCTATACCATTACCGTAGAGGTGGACAATGTAGAAGAAAAGTCCTTCCCAAAAGCTCAGGATAAACCCGATATTACGGTCGTGAGTGCGCGCATTTTGACCAGTGATGATCGCTACAAAAAAGTTATTATTGGAAAAGGCGGTCTCAAAGTCAAAGAAATTGGACAGATGGCACGTCGTGAACTCGAAGCGGCTACCAACAAAAAAATGTTCCTCGAACTCGAGGTCGAAGTAGATACACACTGGATGGAGCGTGTCTAATTTTTCTCTATGCTCTCTCTCTACAACTCTCTTACCAAACAAAAAGAATCATTTCATCCCCTCACGCCTGGTCATGTAGGTCTGTATACCTGTGGCCCGACTGTGTATGACTATGCTCATATAGGCAATCTTCGTACCTATATTTTTGAAGATATTCTCAAGCGTGTTTTGAAATACCATAATTATCAGGTCAACCATGTCATGAATATTACAGATGTTGGACATCTGACCGATGACGCTGACAATGGCGAAGACAAAATGGAAAAAGGTTCAAAACGTGAAGGAAAAACTGCTTGGGAGATCGCTGAATTTTATACCCAAAAATTTCAAGAAAATCTCAAAGACCTCAATATTTTGGAACCCAGTATTTGGTGCAAAGCAACAGATCATATCCCTGAGCAGATTGCCATGGTACAAACTCTGACCGAAAAAGGCTACACCTATACTACCAGTGATGGAATATATTTTGATACCACCAAAAATGTAGATTATGGAAAGCTGGTGGATCTCCAAAACCAAGAACTCCAAGCCGGAGCCCGAGTAGATATGGGAGAGAAAAAAAATCCTCATGACTTTGCTCTGTGGAAATTTACTCCAGAAGGAGAAAAACGACAGATGGAATGGAATGCATTTGGACGGATGGGATTCCCAGGTTGGCACATTGAATGTTCTGCCATGGCGAGTAAATACCTCGGTGAGCAGTTTGATATCCACTGTGGTGGCATTGACCATAAACCAGTTCATCATACCAATGAAATTGCCCAGACTGAATCAGCCACAGGAATTGTTCCTTGGGTAAAAGTATGGATGCATGGAGAGTTTCTCAATGATCAGAGTGGAAAAATGTCAAAATCCAAAGGAGATTTTTTGACCCTCGAAGTCCTCAAAGAAAAAGGCTTTGATCCCCTCGCCTACCGCTATTTTTTACTCTCTGCACACTACCGCAAACAACTTTCTTTTTCTTTTGAAGCACTCGAAGCTGCGCAAAATGGTCTCAATAATTTGCGTCGCAAGATTGCTGAAATCCCAGACCATGTGGCCAAAGACCAACACCACAGTGAAGCCTTTTTGGCAGCGATCAATGATGATCTCAATATGCCAGA
>CAYTKU010000030.1:0-6704 GCA_964438795.1 uncultured Gammaproteobacteria bacterium | reverse complement strand
GAAGACCAAGCTCAATTTGGTGTCAGTTTGGATCAGCAAAAAAAGCATTGCCAAGCTTTTGCCGATGGCAATGGTATTAAGGTAGTAAAATTGTTTCATGATGATGGGGTTTCTGCTAAAACTACGGAAAGAGAGGGTCTTCAAGAACTGATTAAATTCTGTACTCTAAAAAGTAATAATATAGAGTGTGTTATCGTCTATAAAATTGATCGCCTTACTCGAAATGTTAATGATTATACAAATATACTCATGCTTCTTAATAAGCTTGGTATACGGCTTATTTCGACCACAGAGGCGATTGATAGCTCGCCTATAGGAAAATTTATCGGTAATGTAATGGCCGCCAATGCTCAGCTTGATAATGATATAAAAAGTCAAAGGGTCTCGGCCTGTATGATGGAAAAAATTGAGCAGGGGAATTGGTGCTGGAAAGCAAGTATTGGCTATAAGAATGATAGAGATGAAGTGGGTAAAAAGATCATAGCTCTGGATCAGAAACGAGCTGATTTTATAAAATGGATTTTTGACGAGTATTCAACAGGTATTTATACCCTAGAAGAAATAAGGACAAAAGTAAATGAAAAAGGATTCAGAACGTGGAAAGGGAAGGATATATCATTTCAGCTTATCTCTAAGATCATCACCAATAAGTTTTATATTGGGATAATGACTGTAAACGGAAAAGAGTATAACGGCAATCATCAAAAACTGATTGATAAAGATGTTTTCTATAAATGTCAGGGTATTTTGAAAGGGACGAATAGAGCGGAGAGTATATCTCGAAATCAAGCGTCAGAGAGCTTTCCCTTACGTCATTTTGCTATTTGTGCCTTTTGCGGTAGACCTTTGACTGCTTATTTTGCTACAGGCAGATGGGGAGGTAAATTTCCTTATTATCGTTGTTATAATAAGGCTTGTAACTCAAAGAAGTCTTTAGCCAAAAAGCAGGTAGAGGAAGATTTTTTTCAATACCTAGGAGAGACAATTCCAAAAGATAAATTTTTGAAAGGTTTTAAGGCCGTTATATTGGATGTATGGGAAGAAGAATATAAAAAGTTCAATGAGGACAGTAAAATGAAAATAAAGAGACTCGAAGAACTGAAAGAAGAAAAAGTAAAACTTATTGATATGAAGAAGAGGGACTTATTGCCCGATGAGGATTTTAAGGAAGCTTTTGATAAAGTACGAGCAGAGATGGAAATTAAAGAAATGGATCTGAGTAGTACAAAACTTGAGGAATTTAATATTGATGAGGCGGTGAGTTATGTTTTTGATTTTATAAAAACTATTCCCGAATACTGGAAGAACGCCGACTTTGAACAGAAAATCAGATTGCAGGGTTTGATTTTCCCTGAAAAGCCAACTTACAACCATAAAACATTTAAAACCCCGAAATTATCGCCAATTTTACAAATAAAAGAGGAGCTAGCAAATGCCAACTCCTCGATAGTAGCGCCAAGGGGAATTGAACCCCTGTTCCCAGGATGAAAACCTGGTGTCCTAACCACTAGACGATGGCGCCATGTTTTTTGTATGGGAGTAGTATATAGGATTTTTTTATTATCGTCAATATGGCTTGACACAGGAGCAAATTTGTTCTATTATATCCACATAAACCGCAGACAGTAGCTTTCCTGGGGAAACCTGGGAGTAAGTGCTACCGAGGTACAAACCAGAAATATTGCTTATTTTAGCCTTATTTCCTAGGTCGATTTGTATCAAAGATAAACTGCGGATAACGCGGTTTTTTGTTTATTGACTCATCTCAATGAGCCCGAAACAGAACCTTTAAAAATTATGGCAAAAAGCAAAATTCAAAAATCAGAAGCACTTCAAACTCTGGTAGACAATATCAAAGGATCAAAATCCATGGTATTTGCCAATTACCAAGGTCTCAAAATGACTGAGTCAGAAGAACTTCGAAAACTCTGTCGTGATGGTAAAGTAGTCTACATTGCGAGCAAAAAAACTTTGGTGCAAAAAGCACTCGAGCAAGCTGGCATGAATGGAGAAGCTATCAAAGCCTATGACGGAGCCGTGTCTATTGCCTTTGGAACAGAAGATGAAGTAGCACCAGCACAGATTGTTGCTCAGTTTGCAAAAAAACATGATGCAGTAAAAATCTTTGGTGGTGTGCTCGAAGGGAATTTTATTGAAAGTAGCAAAGTAATGGCTCTTTCTGCCCTCCCAAGCAAACATCAACTTTTGGGACAACTCGTTGGTACTATCAACGCTCCAGTTTCTGGATTCGTCAATGTACTGGCTGGAAATCTCCGAGGTCTTGTCAATGTTTTGAATGCAATCAAGGACAAAGGCGCAGCCTAAATTTATTTATCATTTATATTCTATTATGTCAGAAGAAACAAAAATGGAAGTGCCAGCAAAATTTGCAGCACTCGTTGAACAGATTGAAAAGCTTTCTGTTCTTGATCTCTCAGAACTCGTAAAAGTTCTTGAAGACAAATTCGGAGTATCTGCAGCAGCTCCAGCAATGATGATGGCAGCTCCAGCAGCAGGTGCAGCTCCAGCAGCAGAAGAAAAAACAGAATTTACTGTTGAACTCGCTGACGCTGGTGCAAACAAAATCAACGTAATCAAGGCTGTAAAAGAACTTACTGGTCTTGGACTCGCTGATGCAAAAGCTCTTGTTGATGCAGCTCCAAAAGTTATCAAAGAAGGTGTAAAGAAAGACGATGCTGCTGCAATGAAAGCAAAAATCGAAGAAGCTGGTGGAAAAGTAAACTTGAAGTAAGACCCTACGGGTCATATAATCTGCGCTCGCTCGGAAATAAATGCTTGCATTTACTTCTCTCGCTTCGCTTGATTATAATCCCTTCGCGTTCTCTATAGAATTTAAAAACCGGTCGCCTCAGGCGACCGGTTTTTTTTATCTTTTTTAAAGAGGAAAAGAATAGATCTTGTTCGAATCAAGAATATATATGGTACTGCGCGCTTCGTCGACGACCATGCTCGTTGGGTTCACCCAGTTCTCCGAAGTGTATTGTTTTATCAGAGTACCATTTTTATCAATGACGACCACTCGTTTTGTTTTTGGCTCCAAAATATAAATATTTTTTACATCATTGTAGGTCCAGATTTGTGTTGGGCTCGTGAGCGCAGGATCGAGAGCTGCGATGGTAAATGGTTGCTTTTTACCAGCAGAAAATTTGAGTATTTCGCCATTGTTTTGGAGGACATAGACATCCCCATCAATGGTAAGAGAACTGGCATTTTTGATATCAATACCAGCATCCGTGATCCAGGCAGTGCCTTTGTCATAGCCCGTTTGGGTTTGATTGTGTCGGTAGATTTGATTGTTATTGGTATCAAGGCTATAAAGTTTACGGTTATAGACAAAAATATCTTGAAGGTTTACCCCTTCTAAGGGGAACACTATGTCTTTGGTTGAGAGAGAATCTGTAGTTACGGTATATTCAGCAATACGATTTTGATCAATTGTGAAAACAATTTTATCATATTCTTTTGGAGCATTTCCTTTGAAAAGATTGGGAATTGTTTCGTGATTTTTTTGGATGATATTTCCAGTGTCGAGATTGATAAAATAGTATGATTTATCATTTTGACTAAAGGCAACAAGTGTATTGTCAAGACGAATCAATGTCTGTGTTTGTGCATCAAGAAATGTTGCTCCTATATCAGCTTTGAGTGTTGTTTGAATTTCTGTTTCTTTTCTGAGTGCAGAGAGTGATGTTTCAATTTCTTTTTCAAGAGATTGAAGCTCGGCATCATTTTTTTTTGGATTATTTTGGAGATCAGCGAGTATTTTTTTTGCTTCTTGCAAGATGCTAAAAGCGTTGTCAGTATCTTGGTATAAAATTTTACTTTCTGCCAAATCTTTTTTATTTTTTATTTCAGAAATTTGTTGTTCATAATTGCTTTTGATCATTTGTTCTTGTTCATGGTGTCTTGAAAGTGCAATACTTATAAAAAATGCAATTAGAGAAAGAGTACAAAGGATCAAAAGAATTTTGCTCAAAAATGGGAGGCGCTTGAGAAAGTAAATTTTTTCACGTATATCTATACGAAACTCATGGAGTGCCGAGGCTCTTTCACCTCGCCTATTGGTACAAAGAATAAATAGAAATCGGAAAAGATGAAATAATTGGGTAAAAAAAACTCGAAAGATTTGGATGAATGCAACGATTATGATACTCAGGCCATTGAGGAGAATGATAAGCGGTCGAGGAAGATTTTTTGGAAGAATATGACTTTTTGGTGTGTCTTGTTCAAGGAATTTTTTTGGTTGTGGGTTGAATATGCCATTTTCTGATTTTTGGGCATTGATTTTTTTGGAAAGTGCACTGAGTGTATTTGCAAAGATATTTTGTTCGTTTGAGATTTTTGAATGACTGCTTCGTGCAATTTTTGGAAGTTTTTTGAATCGAGGAATATTTTCTTCGGTTGGTCTGTGAATGATAATACCTGAAAGTGAAGAATCACTGTTTACCTGTTCAAGTGTTTTTTGGATGTGGAGGCTGCTGCTTTTGGTGTCTTTTTGGAGGAGTATTTTTTGTACTCGATCGAGGGGGAAATATTTTTCGACCAGATCTGTTGTAATAAAAAAATAATCATCAACTCGAATTTCACCTTCGACGAGTGAAGAAAAGATTTGATCGAGAGGAGTCTTTTTTTCCTGGTTTACATTGACATGACGGAGTTCTTGGCCTTTGTGATAAATCAAGTGTGCGGAAATCGGTCCACGCGAAGCAAAGTAAATTTTGTTATTTTCAATTACACCAAAGAGCAGGTGAATTTTGCTTACAGAATTTTGAAGTACTTGATGAGATCGTCGATTGATTGCTTCAATGCTTTGCTCAAAAGCATTTTTTTTCTCTTCACTGCCTGTGTCATAGTAGTTTGCTTCGACTTCATCAATCATTTTTTGTACTTGGGAGATAACCTTTTCATCTCGATTGATAATTTCACATAACGCAAAAAAATAGCCTTTGTTCTCCTCATCGGCAGAAGGCTCAGAAATATGTAACAGGACATGGGTTTGGTCTGTATCAGTGCCCTGAACAAAAAATTCATGTATTTCTACAATATCTCTCATAGTTTCTTTTGACTTTTTTGAACCCCCATATTATACTATACTTTATAGAAAATGAGAATATATGCTTGAACATCTTTTTGGTTCGAAGACCCGGGTTCGATTACTGCGGCTTTTTTTTGCTGAACCTGAGCAAATGTACTTTGTTCGCGAGATTACACGAATTTTGGATGTTCAAATCAATGCAGTCAGGCGAGAACTGGAGCTTTTGCAGGCAGCTGAGATTGTCGAAGAGGTGAAAGCTGCGGATATTCCTGGAGAAGACCCCCAATCTATAAAAAAATATTATCGTTTGAGTCAAAGTTCGCTTCTTTTTCCGGAGCTTCAGGCATTGATTTACAAAGAAAAACTTTTGACTGAGCATTTGTTTATTGAGGATCTCAAAGCCAAAGCAGGGGATCTCAAAATGTTGATCCTCAGTGGTCATTTTACAGATGATGAAAAAGCACCGACCGATATGCTGATTGTTGGAGATATTCGCGAAAAAGCTGTTACGACTCTTATTGAACAATATGAAGTTGATCATCGGGTGAGTTTTCGCTATACCTTTATGAAAGAGCAAGAATTTTTGGATCGCAGGCATATTATGGATAAATTTTTGTTTACTTTGTTTGAATCCAAAATTATTAAGGCGGTTGATTTGCTTCGAAAATAGTATGATTGCTGTGATTGATGTATCGGAAAAACAAAAAGAATTCGTTTATTTTTTTCCAAAAGTACAGCTCAAGGAGGCGGATGGTGCTGGCTCATTGTTACGTTGCTTGACAGAACTGCTCGAGGAAAATGATATAGCACCTTCGGACCTGGAGGGGATTGCTGTTGTTTTGGGCTTTGGGCGATTTACGAGTACCAGAAGTGCCGTGATTTTGGCCAATAGTTTTGCCTTTGCGCACAAAATACCGATTGCAAGTTTTACGCCCCAAGAAATTTTGGATGAAAGTCTGGTACTGGCACGGTTGAAACAAAATCAAAGTAATTATCTTTTGCCTGATTATTACGCACCGCCAAATATTACTCAAAAAAAATAATTCATTTTTTCTATGTCACGTGAAGTTGTATTTGATATTGAAACCATTGGTGATATCCAGGATATGTCGACCATGAAGGTCACGGTTGTCTCTATATATGAGTATGAAAATAATTCATACCGCTCTTTTGAGGAGCATGAACTTGGCAGTCTTTGGCCTATTTTTGAACGAGCTGAACGTCTGATTGGATTCAATAGTGAACATTTTGATATCCCTATCCTCAATAGATACTACACAGGAGATTTGCTCAAATTTCCTAGCTTGGATATGCTGAAAGTCGTAAAGGAAGTAACAGGAAAACGCTACAAGCTCAATGATCTTGCCAAAGCGACTCTGCAGATAGAAAAATCAGCGGATGGGCTGCAGGCTATGGAATGGTTCAAAGAAGGAAAGCTCGATCTGATCAAACAGTATTGTGAACAGGACGTAAAAGTAACCAAAGAGCTTTATGATTTTGGGCGAGCCAATAAAATGATCTACTATCCTACTCTTACTGGGGAATTGATGCCGATTCCTGTGAATTTTGAGCCAGTCGTGGTGGCTGGTGGAGCAAGTGGTGCTGTCGCTGGTGGATCTGGGATCAATTTGACCTTGCCATTTTAATC
>CAYTKU010000029.1:2377-6833 GCA_964438795.1 uncultured Gammaproteobacteria bacterium | reverse complement strand
TTTAAAATTTGCGAGCCCGGGAAGAGAAAACTCAGGGTGAGAGACTACCCATTCGCGTGGTTTTTGGAGGACAAAAGAAAGAAGAATTTCTGCGTCGAGTCGGTCAATCTGTTTGATCGCTGACCCAAGAAATGAGAGAATTGTTTGGCTACGAAAAAACATAGCGAAAATTTAGATGGCTTCATCCATCTCTTTGTAGTCAGCTACTCGGAGCGCTTCAATAATTTTTCCAACATCTCCATTGAGAATGGTCGGAATATTGTTCCAGCTTTCGTGGATACGATGATCAGTGATACGATCTTGGGGAAAATTGTAGGTGCGAATTTTTTCACTTCGGTCGCCTGTACCGATCTGGCTCTTGCGTTTTTGTTCGAGTTCACTGCGTTTTTTTTCTTGATCCATTTCATAAAGGCGGGCACGTAGTACATCCATAGCCTTAGCTTTGTTCTGCACCTGTGATCGCTCATCCTGACACTGCACGATAAGTCCCGTTGGGATATGCACGATACGCACAGCACTCTTGGTCGTGTTGACACTCTGTCCACCAGCGCCGCCTGAACAAAAAATATCTATACGCAGATCACTTTCTTTGATTTCCATTTCAGTTTCTTCAATTTCTGGCAGGACTGCTACTGAAGCCGTCGAAGTATGAATACGTCCGGTCTTTTCAGTCTCAGGAACACGCTGTACACGATGGACTCCCATTTCATATTTCATGTCGCGGTAAACATTGCGTCCACTCATACTAAAGATGACTTCTTTGTAGCCACCTATTCCGATTTGATGTTCATCGATGAGTCCTGTCTTCCAGCCCAGACTGTCAGCGTATTTCATATACATACGCATCAGATCTCCGGCAAACAGTGCTGCTTCGTCTCCACCAGCGCCAGCCCGGATTTCGACAATCACGTCTTTTTTGTCCATTGGATCTGTGGGACGAGTCATCTCGGAGAGTTCATTTTCTAGAGTTGATTTTTTTTCGAGCAGTTCGGTTTGTTCCATTTGAGCGAGCTCTTTCATACTTTCATCGTCTGCTGCGAGCATGGCTTCCACTTCGAGGAGATGTTTTTCTACTTGTTCAAGCTCAATAATTTTTTCAACCGTTGGTTTGATATCAGTATATTCGCTCGAAACATCTTTGAGTTTTTTGGAATCATTAATAACAGCAGGATTTTGGAGATCTGCTTCAAGTGCATCGAATTTATTTTTGAGCTGAATATATTTTTCTAGCATATGGTAGACAGTATACAAAAAATGCAAAATAAAAAACAGACCCGAAAAGGAATCTGTTTTTTTGATTCGCTACTGAGCTGCTTCTTCGCCAGCCATTTTTGCTTTGCGAGCGGCAGTTTTTGCTGCGTGTTTGGCTGTTTTTCCTTTGCGTGTTTCTGCTGTTGCGGCCACTCGGGTTGCGCGTTCGGTAAATTTTTCTACGCGGCGAGCAGTATCCACGAGGATTTGTTTTCCAGTATAAAAAGGATGAGATGCAGAAGAGATTTCAATATTGAGAATCATGTATTCAACACCGTCTACTGTGCGAGTTTCTTTGGAACTCAAAGTTGAAGTACCAAAAAATTCAGCGCCACATGATGTGTCAAGAAAGATGACATTGTTTACTTTTGGATGGATTGCTTTTTGCATAAAGTTTGCTCTCAAGACTTCCCAGGAATAAAAGCCTGGCTTGCTTAAGGATGGCTAATAATAAAGTAAAAGGAGTATAGCAGAGGAGGGGAGGTTTGTCAATATGAGGGCAGGTCGTATGAACTGTTTGACAAAGAATTTTTTTAGTTTACAATATGCTTTAATGTTAAGTATATATAATAATTATGGCAAAAAGTGAAAAAAAAGATATACCTGTTGTAACCTCACAAGAACAAAGAGCGCTTGAAACATTTTATCAAGCGAAGCCTGGTTTTTCTGCTGAAGAGGCTGCTCGAGCAAAAGTTATCGCTGAAGCAGAATCTGCCAGACGTAAACGAAAATAATACTTAAGGAGGGTATTTTCTTTATTTTTAGCCAATAAATGACCTAACTATTGCTTTTTTTTGTGATTTCAGGTAGAGTAAAAGAAATTAACATTGTTTCTATTGTTATGCTTCTCAAAGTTCTTCAGATTGTCCAAATGGTATTTGCAGTTTTGCTCATCATCTCCATCCTCCTTCAGCAAAAAGGGTCTGGAATGGGTGCTGGATTTGGTGCAGGTGCTGGTCCGATTGTGTCTACTCGCCGTGGTGTTGATTTGTTTTTGTATAAAGCAACAATTTTCTTGTCTGTGGTCTTCTTTGCAATTGGTATTAGCTTTATTATCTTGCAATAAGCCCTGTATACTTCCGTTTGTCTCAATTTCTTCTTTTTTTATCTCTCGCAGTGGAGAGAAATACTCAAATATGTGTTGATTGAGGGAGTATTTTTTAAGTGTCTTCTTCTGTGAAAACATTTTTGGCTTCGTGGTGGAAAAAAATTTTTTCAAAAAAAGGTTCTCCAAAACCTCTTATTTCTTCTACCCTTGATATTGCGATGATTAAATCTGTGCGTCAGCAGCCCTATCCACGACTGTGTCAGATCAAGCATTTCAAAAGATTTTTGAGTCCTACGGAACGCATGGTATATCGTGTGGGTGTTTTGGCTCTTTCTATTGGTGTTATTTGGCTTGGATATACGCTCTTTTTGCACCATACGACACAGGTCGCAGCACAGGGTGGTGACTATGTTGAAGGAACAGTCGGTGCACCATCTCTGATCAATCCACTCTATGCATCACTCAGTGATGTGGACAAAGATCTTACACGTCTCATCTATTCGGGCTTGATGAAAGTCGATGAAAATGGAAATCTTGTGACAGATTTGGCAGAAAGCATGACTTTGTCAGAAGATAAAAAAACATATACTTTTGTTTTGAAAAAAAATGTTGTTTGGCATGATGGTGAAGCTTTTACGAGTAGTGATGTGGTCTTTACCTTTGATCTCATGCAAAATCGTACAGTCAATAGTCCACTTTTGGTGAGTTTTCAGGGGGTAAAGGTTGCTGCTGTTGATGATTATACGGTGACGTTTACTTTGCCAGAAGTCTATACTCCATTTCCTTCGAGTTTGACGGTTGGGATTTTGCCTGAGCATATTTGGAGTGAGATTCCTGTGGAGCAGATTCGTTTGGCTCGTACTAACCTTCAACCGATTGGGACAGGACCATTCAAATTTTCTCGGATGGTGACGGATCGTTCGGGATTTATTTCTGAGTATACGCTCGAGCGATTTGATCGTTATTATATGCGTCCTGCGTATTTGGATCATTTTAGTTTTCGTTTTTATGCCAGTTATGAAGGCGAAGATCCTGCTACTTCAGCTATTGAAGCGATGCGTCAGCAAAATATTGAGGGTGTAAACTTTGTACCAGTCAATGCAAAAGACAAACTTGAACGCAAACGCGTCGTGTTGTATAATCCTCAACTTCCACAATACACTGCGTTATTTTTTAATCAAAAAAGACAAACCGTCCTTGCAGAAAAAGAACTTCGCATTGCTCTGTCAGAAGCGATTGATAAAGAAAAAATTATTAAAGATACGCAAAAAGGAAGTGCACTTGTGATTGGTGGGGCGATTTTGCCAGACTATCCTGGATTCAAATCTGATGCCACCGGGACGATTGCTCATTCACTTGAGTCGGCAAATACTCGTCTTGATAAACTGTTTGATCGAGTCAACGCGGATGAACAAAAAGAAAAGCGACGTGTCGAACTGCAAAAAGAATGGATGAATGCAAATATGCCAGCGAGCGGTACGACCAGTACTATTCCTGTTGTCTCTACCAGTACACCTGAAATGATTGAGTTTGTGGAAAATACCCTGAGCCAAGAATTTGCAGATGCGCAAACATTTTTTCGAAAATCAAAAAAGGGTGGTGATATTTTGGTTCTGGATATGGTAACCGTGGATACTCCAGAATATCGTAAAGCAGCTGAAATTATTGTTGGTGCGTGGCAAGAGATTGGTATAAAAACGCGGATGAGTTATATTAGTGCCAAGGCACTGTCGAGAGATATTTTGCGAGATCGAAAATATGATGTACTCTTGTACGGCGTATTGCTTGGAAGTGATCCAGATCAATATCCATTTTGGCATTCATCGCAGTCAAATTATCCTGGACTCAATTTGTCACAGTATAGTAACAAAATTGTTGATGATGTTTTGAAAAAAATACGAGAAACAGAAAAAGCTGAAGAATTGGGTTTGTTGTATAGACAATTTGAAGATCAGATTTTACAAGATATACCGGCTGTGTTTCTCTATTCACCGCAGTATCATTATGCTGTCGATGATTCTATAAAAGGGATTGTGCTCAATCGTATTACTGAGCCTTCGGATCGTCTGATGCAGGTGACAAATTGGTATAAAAACACAAAACGGGATTGGTAGTATGGTATTTATTTGATGATAGAGGCCTCGATGGCGAAACTGG
>CAYTKU010000029.1:0-2277 GCA_964438795.1 uncultured Gammaproteobacteria bacterium | reverse complement strand
GCCTCGATGGCGAAACTGGTAGACGCACTAGCTTCAGGTGCTAGCGTTCGCAAGAACATGGGAGTTCGAATCTCCCTCGAGGCACATAGTAACTTCTTTTTGTATCTTTTGCTTCTCCAAAAAGGTGCAGGGCGAACATTCTCGCGTAGTTATTTTTATTTATTGTTTTACACTATACATTCTGTTGAGAATAGGATTGTTTTTTATTCGCTTTATACATTTTTACTTTACGTGCCTGCGGGCAAAAAAAGTAAAAATGTATTGCAGCTCCATAAAAAATAATTTATATCTCACGGTGTGAGTGTAAAAATATTTTTTAGTGAATCTATTTTATGATAGAACAGAAAAACACAAATTATAGACCAAAAACGTTTGGTCGAACCGTACGAAGATATGGAACAAATCCAAATTCAAAAAGTGCTGATGCACCAATTGGTGGATCTCCGGCATCGACTGCACCGAAAAAAACATTTGCTGCGGCAGCCCCTGCGCCGAAGCCTGCTTTTGCTGGTCAAAGAGGAACTCGCAATTCGTATTTTAAAGGACGAAAGACTCAGTACATGGGTCCACGAGAACCTTTGGTGCCAAAGCCGGTGGCTCCGATTTCAAATAGTGGTGCATTTCGTATTATTCCGGTTGGTGGATGTGAAGAAGTTGGTCGCAACATGACAATCTTTGAATACAAAGAAGATATTGTGATTGTGGATATGGGATTGCAATTTCCTGAGGAAGACATGCCGGGTATTGATTATATTATCCCAAATATCAAATACCTTGAAGGAAAAGAAAAGCGTGTTCGAGGTGTTATTTTTACTCATGGACATCTTGATCATATTGGTGCTGCGCCATTTTTGCTCAAAAAGCTTGGCTATCCAACAGTAATTTCTCGTGATCTGACTCTCGCACTTGTCAAACATAAGCAAGAAGATTATGAAAAAGGGAGTAGTAAAAATCTCAAAATTATTCGTGTCCAAAACTTAAACGATAAAATTCGTCTTGGTGAAATGACCATTGGATTTTTTCAAGTTGAACACTCGATCATGGATTCTATGGGAGTGACGATTGAAACACCTGCGGGTTCAATTATTCATGCAGGGGATTGGACTATGGAACGTGATGAACAAGGCAATACCAATCTCAAGTACGATCAATTGCAAAATCTTACACGTCCGACTACACTGATGCTCGAAAGCCTTGGTGCACTCAATGATAAACGTCATGGAACTTATGAAGAAATGTACAAAAATTTGTACTCTATTCTCGAATCTGCTCCTGGGCGTATTGTGATTGGAACTTTTTCTTCACAGGTAGAACGTGTGAAGTGGATTATTTATGCGGCAGAAAAAATTGGCAAGAAGGTTGCTCTCGATGGTTTTAGTATGAAAATGAATATTGAAATTGCCAAAGAGCTCGGGTATATCAAAACTCCCAAAGGCGTACTCATTGATGTAGATAAAATTCATGACTACCCAGATAGTCAAATTGTCGTTGTCTGTACTGGTGCACAAGGTGAACAAAATGCTGTTCTCTCTCGTATTATCCAAAAAGAACATCGACAGATTCGCCTCAAGGCCAGTGATACGGTGATTTTTTCTTCATCCATTATTCCTGGAAACGAACGAAGTGTTCAGCGGCTCAAAGATGCGATCTATCGTCAGTGTGATCATGTGATTCACGGTGATATTATGGATGTGCATGTCTCGGGCCATTCGACTCGTCAGGATATTCGTGACATGATTACGCAGACAAAACCAGATTATTATATTCCAGTTTACGGCAATCATTTCTTCCTCAAAGAAGCTCGTAATCTTGCTATTGGAATTGGGTTTGATAGTAAAAAAATTGTCGTGCCAGATAATGGAAGTATTATTGAAACAGACAAGCAAGGCATTCGACTCATGGCTCAAAAGGCACCATCAGATTATGTGTTTGTTGATGGACTTGGAGTGAGTGACATGCAGCATGTGGTACTCCGTGATCGACAGGTATTGGCAGAAGATGGAATGGTCGTCGTGATTGCAACGGTTGAGTCCAAGACTGGTCAGCTCATCCAAAATCCTGATATTATTTCTCGTGGATTTGTCTTTCTCAAAGATAATAAAAAATTGATTGAAGATCTTCGTATCAAAGTAAAAAAGATGGTCGAGGATTCCAATCCAAAATCGTGGGTAGATAGCAATGAAATCAAAAATGAACTTCGCGATAAAATTGGACAATTTTTGTTTCAAAAAACAGAAAAGCGTCCAATGGTACTTCCCGTAGTGATTGAAGTGTAAA
>CAYTKU010000028.1:4139-7022 GCA_964438795.1 uncultured Gammaproteobacteria bacterium | reverse complement strand
CCTCGCGTACAAACTTTAGGAAGGAAAAATATATGGAAAGTATGAGTCATGAGTCTGTCGTGGTTATCATGAAAGCTCTTGCTATCGGTATCGGTGGTATCGCTCCAGCACTTGCGATTGGTAAAATCGTCGCAAAAGCTATGGAAGCAATCGGACGCAATCCAGAAGCTTCTGGAAAATTGTTTGTTCCAATGCTTCTTGGTGCGGCGTTTGCTGAAGCTATCGCTATCTACGCTCTTGTCGTGGTATTTACTCTCAAGTAAATCGATTTGTCCGGGGGAATTTCTCCCGGCATAATCGGAATATTTTGAAAAACTAAATTTTTGTGTATGGCAACCATGAATACAGAAGCTCATAGTGTTCAGAGTACAGGTGAACAAAGTGTTTTTGCTTCACTCGGACTTGATACTCATATTTTTGTCTCTCAGCTCATCAACTTTGTGTTGGTATTTTTGGTCATTTGGTTTTTGATCTTGAAGCCACTCACAAAAAAAATGGAAGAGCGAAAAAATATTATTGATGAAAGTCTTGATAAAGTAAAAGAAGTCGAGAGTAATCTCATGATGAGTGAAGAAAAATATAAAGAAAGACTTGATGAAGCCAAACGTGATGCCAATGCTGTTCTCGAAAAAGCCCATGCAGATGCGACAGCTCTCGGAGAAAAAATGAAAGAAACCACCAAGCAAGAAATTGATGGGTTGGTTGCTCAGGCAAAAAAGAGTATTGCGCTCGAGCGTGAAGAAGCACTGCTCTCTGTAAAAAATCATGCGGTTGATCTGATTGTGGCAGCTCTGACAAAAGTAGTTGGAAGTGAAATGAGTGAAAAAACTGATAAGAAAGTGATTGAAGATGCTTTGAAATCAATGAAGTAGATTCTATCTGATACCTGTTTTAAATTTCGGTAAAGTTATTTTTTTCTCACTACGAAAACTCGCCGTATATTCGGCTCAAACAGTTCTTCGTTCGAAAAAAATAACATTTACCTGCAATCATAAAACATGTACACTAGCTGATAATTTATGAAAATATCCAATCGACAATTAGCAAAAGACTTGTATCATACTCTCAAAGAAGTGAATCACAAAGATCATGGACAAGTACTGAAAAATTTTATTGATGTACTGATCAAACTGCGAAAAATGTCACAGGCCAACCGTATCATTGAAGAATATGTCGCCTATGAAAAGGAAATGAACGGAGAGGTAAGGCTCGAAGTGACAACACAGCATACACTGAGTGATGAAATCAAAAAAATACTTGTAAAACAATTTGGTGGCAAGGTTGATCTGAAAGAAACCGTTGATACAAAAATACTTGGTGGAATCATTGTAAAATCAAAAAATACTATTTATGATGCGAGTGTGCGAGGAACGCTTCATCAATTAAAAAATTCTCTCTAATTACTCATATGTCTACGAATGCCATTGTAAACGAACTCAAAAAGCACATTGAAAGTTTTGAAAAAAACGTTCAAACTGAAGAGGTAGGTACTGTACTTGAAGTAAAAGACGGTATCGCTCTCATTTCGGGGCTTGAAAAATGTCAGGCACAGGAGATGTTGGAATTCCCAGGAAAAATCATGGGAATGGCGCTCAACCTCGAAGAAGAAACTGTTGGTGCGGTAATTTTGGGAGATTTTAAAGGAATTAAACAAGGTGATATTGTAAAACGCACTGGACGCATTATGTCTGTCCCTGTTGGAGACATGATGATTGGACGTGTCGTCAATGCGCTTGGAGAAGCGATTGATGGAAAAGGTGAAATCAAATCAAAAGATCTCTATCCAGTCGAGCGTGTTGCTTCTGGTGTTATGAGTCGTGAACCAGTCAATCGTCCAATGCAAACTGGTATCAAAGCGATTGATGCGCTTATTCCGATTGGACGAGGACAGCGTGAACTTATTATTGGTGATCGCCAAACAGGAAAAACAGCGATTGCTATTGATACGATCATCAACCAAAAAGGACAGAACATGATCTGTATCTATGTTGCTATTGGTCAAAAAGAATCTAAAGTAGCACGTCTTGTTGCCAAACTTCGCGATGCTGGTGCTATGGAATATACCGTCGTGGTAGCAGCGGGTGCGAGTGAACCAGCTCCAATGTCATACCTTGCTCCATACTCTGGAGTGGCAATGGCTGAATACTTTGCTGACAAAGGAAAAGATGTTTTGATTATCTATGATGATTTGACTCGTCAGGCTTGGGCATATCGCGAAATGTCTCTTCTTCTTCGCCGCCCACCAGGACGTGAAGCGTATCCTGGAGACGTATTTTATCTTCACTCACGTCTTCTTGAACGTGCTTGCAACCTCAACAAAGAACATGGTGGTGGTTCAATTACGGCACTTCCTATTATTGAAACCCAAGCTGGAGATATTTCAGCCTACATTCCAACCAATGTAATTTCTATTACTGATGGTCAGATTTTTCTTGAAACAGATTTGTTCTATAAAGGTATTCGCCCAGCATTGAACGTGGGTCTGTCTGTATCACGTGTAGGTGGTTCAGCTCAAACCAAGCCAATGAAAAAAGTTGCTGGAAGTATGAAACTTTCTCTCGCACAATTTCGTGAGCTTGAAGCGTTCTCTCAATTTGCCAGTGATCTTGATGCAGATACAAAACGTCAAATCGATCGCGGTCGCCGTCTTACCGAGCTTTTGAAACAACCTCAATATGCTCCGATGCCAGTAGAACAGCAAGTTCTTTCTATTTATGCTTCAAGTAAAGGTTATCTCGATGATGTTGATATGGACAAAGTAAAAGAGTTTGAAATGGGTCTGCTCGAATTTATGAAAACTACTCGTGCGGCTCTCATGGACAAAATCCGTGAAGGGCAATGGGGTGAAGAAGTTGAAGCCGAACTCAAAGCTGGAATCGAAGA
>CAYTKU010000028.1:1715-4039 GCA_964438795.1 uncultured Gammaproteobacteria bacterium | reverse complement strand
TCGCATCAAGTCTGTCAAAAATACCAAAAAAATGACGAAAGCCATGGAAATGGTATCTGCAGCAAAGATGCGAAAATCAGTGGGAGCAGCTCTCGGAACTCGAAGCTATGCAACTCTTGCACAAGAATTATTGCATAATCTTTCAACACTTGAGAAAAAAGCTGTTCCACTTCTCCAAACACGTTCAGTACAAAAGATGCTGGTTGTTTTGATTGCTTCAAACCGAGGACTCTGTGGAAGTTTTAATTCCAATGTTTTCAAAAAAGCAGGACAGATTTTGAAAAATAAAGAAAATGTTGCTGTTCATCGCATGCCAAATGGAAAAGAAATCATTCCTGCAGACCAGATTGATATTGATATTCTCGGTATTGGTAAAAAAAGTGCGCAGTTTGCCAAAAAAATGGGTTTGCCATTGATCGCAGCCTATGACAATCTCAGTGAAAAACCTTCTTTTGGTGATGTTCTTTCAATTACTCGTCTTATTTTGGACAGTTTCAAAAAGCAGTCGTATGATAAAGTCGTCGTGGTCTACACACACTTTCGTTCAGCCCTGGCACAAGAAGTAAAAGTAAGACAAATGCTCCCTGTTTCAGAGATAGATCTGGACAAAATGCTCGATGAAACAGCAGCACTTTCCAAAAAAACCGCTGAAATCAGAAGCATGAAAAACTACGTCTTTGAACCAGATATAAAAACTATTCTGCTCGAGGTACTCCCACGATTGGTCGAGGTCCAACTCTATGAAGCAATCCTCGAATCAGCTGCGAGTGAACACAGCGCACGCATGATGGCCATGAAAAATGCGAGTAGTGCAGCAGGGGATATGATTCATGCTTTGACCCTCGAATATAACAAAGCACGTCAGGCAGGTATTACGAGGGAAATCAGTGAAATCGTTGGTGGTGCCGCAGCGCTTGAATAATTTTGTAACTATTTCTAAAACCTTCACATAACTAAATGAATATGAATACAGGAACAATCTCACAAATTATCGGAGTAGTGGTGGATGTAAACTTTCCATCAGAGGTTCCAGCAATTTTGAATGCTCTTGAAGTAAAAAATCAAAAGGGCGAAGTTATTATCCTCGAAGTGCAACAGCACCTTGGTGGAAATAATGTTCGCACCATTGCCATGGGCGCAACAGATGGACTCTCACGCGGAACCGAAGTTACTGATAGTGGCAAACCTATTTCTGTGCCAGTTGGAGAAGTGACTCTTGGTCGCATGTTCAATGTCGTTGGTGAACCAATCGATGGAAAACCAGCACCAAAGTCAAAAAAATTGTATCCAATTCACCGCAAAGCACCAGATTTTAAAAGTCAATCTCAAAAAACAGAAATTTTGGAAACTGGTATCAAAGTTATCGATCTTCTTTGTCCATTTTTGAAAGGTGGAAAAGTGGGTCTCTTTGGTGGAGCCGGAGTAGGAAAAACCGTGATGATTCAAGAGCTTATCCGTAATATTGCGCAGGAACATGGCGGATACTCAATGTTTGCTGGAGTAGGGGAACGTACTCGTGAAGGAAATGATCTGTACCGTGAAATGGAAGAGTCTGGGGTTCTTGCCAAGACTGCTTTGGTGTTTGGACAAATGAATGAACCACCAGGAGCTCGTGCACGCGTTGCGCTCACTGCTCTTGCTATGGCTGAATATTTTCGTGATGAAGAAGGAAGAGACCTCTTGCTCTTTATCGACAATATTTTCCGTTTCACTCAGGCTGGATCTGAGGTATCTGCATTGCTCGGACGTATGCCTTCAGCAGTAGGATACCAACCAACTCTGGCAACTGAAATGGGAGCACTCCAGGAGCGTATTACTTCCACTGACAAAGGTTCTATTACTTCTATTCAAGCCGTATACGTGCCAGCTGACGATCTTACTGATCCAGCACCGGCGACAACCTTTGCTCACCTTGATTCAACCGTGTCTCTGAACCGTGCACTGACTGAACTTGGTATTTATCCTGCGGTAGATCCTCTTGATTCGAGTTCAACCATGCTTGACCCAAATATTGTGGGAGAAGAACACTATCGCATTGCTCGTGAAGTACAGCGCATTTTGCAGCGTTATAAAGACCTTCAAGATATTATTGCGATTCTCGGTATGGAAGAATTGTCTGATGATGATAAACGTCTCGTTACTCGCGCACGCAAGATTCAAAAATTCCTTTCGCAGCCTTTCTTTGTGGCAGAACAGTTTAGTAGTATTCCAGGACGATATGTTCCAGTCACTGAAACCGTTCGTGGCTTTCGAGAAATTTTGGAAGGAAAACATGATGATAAACCCGAAAGTGCTTTTTATATGAAGGGCTCTATTGATGAAGT
>CAYTKU010000028.1:0-1615 GCA_964438795.1 uncultured Gammaproteobacteria bacterium | reverse complement strand
CTTGCTCACCATATTCCTTTGATTTCAGTGATTTGCTCTGGAGAAATTCGTATTCAAAAACAAAATCAAGAAGTTGTTCTTGCTGTTTCAAGTGGTGTTCTTGAAGTGCGTGAAAATAATGAAGTGATCGTGATTGCTGATACTGCGGAGCGCGCTGAACATATTGATCTCGAGCGTGCAGAAGCTGCTCGCGTCCGTGCGCAGGAATTGCTCAAACAAGAAGTATTTGAAGACGATATGCAATTTGCTCTTTTGCAAGCAAAAATGGAAAAAGAATTGGCTCGTATTCGTATTGGAAAAAAATACAAAAAAATCGAAATATAAAATTGATAAAAAATCATATTTTCAAACCGGTCGCCTGAGGCGACCGGTTTTTTATTTGTTTATTTATCCACATTGCATAGAGTGTCATTGTTGCGTATACTAGAAGGGTATTTTTAAACTATTTTTTATGGGCTGTGAATGCGATATCGCACCTTGTGTTACGTGCGGGATTTGTAAAGATTGCGGTTGCTCATGTGAAGAATAAATAAAAAGGGATTTTTTATGCCAGGAGATAAATTTACGGCTGTTTGGATATCTCATACTTCCATGAGCGATTTTTTGCGTTGTCCGAGAGCCTATTTTTTGAAAAATATCTACAAAGATCCAAACACTCGGCACAAAATAAAGCTCATGAGTCCGGCCTTGGCACTGGGGCAGAGTGTTCATGAAGTCCTCGAGTCTCTTTCGAATATCCCTGTGGCCAAACGATTTACCGAGGAGCCACTGATGGAAAAATTTGAACGTGCGTGGGCAAAGGTCAGTGGTATCAAGGGTGGATTTGTTGACGAATCGTCTGAGTATGCGTACAAAAAAAGGGGACAGGAGATGATAAAAAGAGTTTGGAACAATCCTGGTCCGATTGGTACTCTTTCGGTAAAAATTCAAAAGGATTTGCCGTATTTTTGGTTGTCAGAAGAAGAGAATATTATTCTGTGTGGAAAGATTGATTGGCTTGAATATCTTCCGGATACTGATAGTGTCCATATTATTGATTTCAAAACTGGAAAAAACGAAGAAGAAGAAAATTCTCTTCAGCTTTCGATTTATCATCTTTTGGTGCATAAATGCCAAAAAAGAAATGTGACCAAAGCGAGTTATTGGTACCTTGAAAAAAACGATACTTTGACCGAAAAAACACTTCCGTCACTGGAAGAAGCGGAAAAAAATATTCTGGAAATTGGTCGCCAGATCAAATTGGCTCGGCAGCTCAAAAGATTTAAATGCCCCAAAGATGGGTGTCAAAATTGCTCTCCATACGAAGCAATACTGGATGGAAAAGCCCAGTTGGTAGGAACCGATGATTATAATTATGATGTGTATATTGCGAGGAGTGCTGAAGATGACAGAGAGAGCGTAATTTTGTAGAATATTGACGATTTGGCTTATTTTTGGTATCCTCGAGTTTATTGAAATGATTTCACTTTATGGACCGAGGTCCCTCTCCTGACCCTCAAAAACCATCTATTTTGACTCTTTATTCAAAAACCATTCACATTGAAAGGGCTATTTTGTAAAATAGCTCTTTTTTATTACCCATAGAGGGTTCATTTTTTACTTGTATGGACAAACA
>CAYTKU010000027.1:2101-7133 GCA_964438795.1 uncultured Gammaproteobacteria bacterium | reverse complement strand
TTACTTGCTTAATCGTGGAAACAGAATATCTTGCTTGTCAATCAGAGTACCTGCAGCAAGGTTTCCCCACACGATTTCTTCAGCTAAATTTCCAAGAGAAGATTTCTCAATTCCCAAGGATTTCAAAATCTTTTCAGCCGTAGATGGAATAATCGGCAAAAGCGCAAGACCAATATGACGAAGAGTTTCAGCCAATCCATACAAAAGTTCTGATATATCCTCCCCTTGTTTGGCTTTTTCCCAAGGCTTTTGTTCTGAAATTACACCATCACACTGTGCCACCAGACTCATGATACTCGAAATAACCATATCAAACTGATACTGATTCAAATGATTTTCATATTTTCCCCAAAAATTTTCAACTCCAAAAAATTCATTTGCTTGCACTGATGGAATTTTTCCATCTGCATATTTTTCAATCATCGTAATAATACGAGAGGTCAAGTTACCAACACCATTGACCAAATTGGCAGTATAATATTCTTCAAATCTCTCAAAAGTAAAATCACCATCATCATACGCAGGCAAAGCACCGAGCAAAAAGAAACGAGTCGCATCAATACCATACTTTTCAATAACTTCGAGAGGATTGACCACATTCCCAATACTTTTACTCATTTTTTGTCCACCACTCGTGACAAATCCATGAATAAAAATTTGTTTACTCGTCGGCAAACCCGCTGACATGAGCATCCCCTGCCACATGGCTGACTGCTGTCGCAAATTATCTTTTCCAGCCACTTGAACCCCAGGCCAAAAGGCGGCAAAATTCGCGTCATCTTCTGGCCAACCAAGCGTAGAAATATAGTTGATAAGCGCATCAAACCATACATACATCACATGATCATCGTCTCCTGGGACAGGTACACCCCAAGGCATTTTTTCTTTGAGACGACTAATACTAAAATCCTGAAGCCCCGCCTCCACAAAATTGAATATTTCTGTCAAACGATTGGATGGAACCACAAAATCTGGCTGATCTTTGTACAATTTTAACAGTAGTTCCTGATACTTTGACCAACGAAAAAAATAATTTTCTTCATCGAGCAGTTCAATTTCGTTTTTTGGATGGATCGGACACTTGTCATCAACCAATTCTGAATCAGTTTTTTCAAGCTCACAACCCACACAGTATTTGACTGAGTATTTCTTTTTGTAGATATCACCATTTTTTTCACACAAGCGCCAAAACTCCTGAGCTGCTGCTTTGTGATGCGGATCTGTGGTACGAATAAAATGGGTATAACTCAAATGGAAGATATCTTTGAGCGCAGCAAACTTGGCTGCATATCGATCACAATATTCTTGAGCGGTTTCATTATTTTCAAGAGCTTTTCGATAAATCTTGAGACCATGTTCATCAGTCCCTGTATTAAAAATCACATTCTTGCCAAGAAAACTCTGATAGCGAGCAATCACATCTGCCTGAATAAACTCGAGAGCATGTCCAATATGTGCCTCAGCATTGACATAAGGCAGGGTCGTTGTCACATAAAAATTCTTTTTTTCCATAGCACAAAATCTAAAAATTTGCTTTGAGCATAGCATAGAAAAAGAATAATTACAATGAAACAAAACAAATTTGATAAAAAAATTGTAGGTCTTTCATTTTTTTGCTATACTAGGTAAAAATCAATTTTGTTTTTGCAAAGTATGCCCACATCTTTTCTTCCCAGTTCTGAAGATGCACACCCAAAACTTCAACCTGATGAAAATCTTTCTCCAAGCAATGCTTTTTCATCTGAAGCAATGCCACAAAACCTTCCACCAGAGGCACCTCTCCCTCTCGAAGCACTCGAAGGCCACCCAGAACAAAATGAACATTTTCTCGAAGACTCTCTTGAACCAACACCAACCAAGCCAGCAACACGTGTACCACCAAAATCACATCAAAATAATCTCGCACCAATTCCTTCTGCACGAGACCCATTTATCATCCAAATAGAAAAAATCATGGAAGAGGACCTCGGTGACGTATTCATCGCACTCACTCCCGTACAAAAACAACAATTCAAAATAAAAGGTGAAGAAACCGCAAAAAAAATACAGCATATTCTCAAAACAACCAAAGTAAACCTTGGTAAAATTATCAAACTTATTTTTGAGTGGCTCAAAATACTTCCAGGAGTCAATCGATTTTTCCTCGAACAAGAAGCAAAAATAAAAGCAGAAAAAATCATTACGCTTTCTGTTCATAACAAACACACTCAATAAAATATGCCTCTTTCTTTTTTTCAAATTAGTGTCTATTCAGATACAAATTATAACCAATACCAAAATTTGGGAGAGGACAATTTTCTTTTTATCGCACTGATTGTCGCTTTTGGTGGTTTGTTTATTTTTACCGCTCTTTTGTATATTATCCGTTCCATTTTGCATTCCAAACACCAACTCGAAAAATCACTCGATCGTATCGTCATGCAAATAATGGTTCCAAAAGAAAGAAAATCTGAAGGTCAAGGTGGTCAGGTCGCAAGCGATGACCGATTGGAACAAATTCGTGAAGAAATTGGTATTACCGAAACATTTTTTTCAGCTCTCGCAGCACTCAAACCACAAAAAGGTTTTGGACGTTGGCTCAGTGGTCGTGATGATCATGTTTCTTTTGAAATGGTCGCTCATGATGGTCTTATTTATTTTTATATTGATACCCCAAAACGATTTGAAGGATTTATTGAACAGCAAGTACACGCTCAGTATCCCCACGCCCAAATAGAACAAATGATTGATTACAATGTCTTTCGTGAAAATAGCAAAATCGCGGCTGCGTATATTTCTGGAGACAATCACAAATCATTTCCCTATCGAAGCTACAAAAAAATGGACTCAGATCCACTCTCTGCTCTTCTCAATGCTCTTTCAAAAGTTCATGAACACAACAGCTCCGCTATTATTCAATTTGTCGTTCGCTCAGCCGAAAAAAAATGGCGTCGGAAGACAGTGAAACTCGTTCGTGAAGTCAAAAAAGGACGAAAATTTGAACGTGTTGCTGCCCAAACCACAGCCGGAAAAATTTTTGCAAAAACACTTGATCTTGCAGGTGAAACATTGAGTACCCAAAAACCACAAGATCCCAATAAACCCGAACATACTTACCAACTTTCTGCCATGGAAGAAGAAATGGTCAAAGGCATGGAAGAAAAAATGAGTAAAGGACTCCTCGAAGTAAGTATCCGCATCCTGAGTGTTTCAGATAATAGTGAAATAGCAAAACAAAATCTTGACAATGTTGCCAATGCTTTTGGTCAATATGCCATCTATCGCTATGGAAATACGTTTCACGCGTCTGTACCGAGCAAACCAAACAAAATCATTCGTGAATCTATCTACCGAACCTTTGCCGAAAATCACTACTCAGTTTTGAGTACCGAAGAAATGGCTTCTATTTGGCACCTGCCACTTCATTCGACAGAAGCTCCTCGCATCAAATGGCTGTCAGGACGTCGAGCCCCACCACCATCCAACCTCCCAAATACCGGTCTTCTTCTCGGACATGTCCCATATCGTGGTATTGACACACCAGTCTACATGAAAGAAGCTGATCGACGCAGACATTTTTACATGATCGGAAAATCTGGAAGTGGAAAATCAGTTCTTCTTGCAAACATGGCTATCCAAGATATTCTCTCTGGCAAGGGACTCTGTGTTATCGATCCTCATGGAGATCTGATTGAAGATATTTTGGAACATATTCCAAAAGAGCGCGCTGATGATGTGATTCTTTTCAATCCATCCGATCTCGAGCGTCCGATTGGACTCAACATGCTCGAAGCAAAATCTGCAGATCAAAAAGACTTTGCCGTCCAAGAAATGATTTCCATCTTCTACAAGCTGTTTCCACCAGAAATGATTGGGCCAATGTTTGAACACAACATGCGCAACGTGATGCTTACGCTCATGGCTGACCTCGAAAATCCTGGTACCATTATTGATATTCCCCGCATGTTTACTGATGATTCGTATGTCAAAAAGTATCTCAAAAAATTGCAAGATCCAGTGGTGCGTGCGTTCTGGGAAAAAGAAATGGCCAAAACCAGTGACTTCCACAAATCTGAAATGCTTGGGTACCTGATCTCCAAAGTCGGACGCTTTGTCGAAAACGAAATGATGCGCAATATCATGGGACAACAAAAATCTGGCTTTGATTTTCGTGAAGCCATGGATAGTCAAAAAATCTTGCTCGTCAATCTAGCCAAAGGAACAACCGGTGAAGTCAATGCCAAACTCATTGGTCTGATCATCGTAGCAAAACTCCAGATGGCAGCACTCGCCCGCGCAGATATGGCAGCAGAAGACCGCAAAGACTTTTATCTGTATATCGACGAGTTCCAAAACTTTGTGACAGATTCGATTGCCACCATTCTCTCAGAAGCCCGAAAATATAAGCTCGATCTGGTGATTGCACACCAGTATATGGGACAACTGACCGATGACAAAGGAAAATCACCGATTCGTGATGCGGTGCTTGGTAACGTTGGTACTATCGTCTCAGGACGTATTGGACCAGATGATGCTGAAATTTTGGCAAAAGAATTTTCACCGGTCTTTGGTTCGTATGATCTGCTCAATCCTCCACAGTTCTCGTACTACATCAAAATGCTGATTGACAATGAAGCAGCCAAACCATTTAATATGCTTGGCTACCCACCACGACGCGGCAACCGAGAACTCGCGGCTGCCATCAAACAGCTCGCCCGTCTCAAATATGGACGCGATCGCCGTATTGTCGAAGCAGAGATCATGGAACGCACCCAGCTCGGTGAGCCTGAAAAAAAGGCCAAAACAGACATGTTTGAAACCTCACTCTAGTATACATCTTCTCGTTTCTTCTCTTCTTGACTTTTTCCCCTTTCTCATGAGACAATCCTCATACTTTTAGTGTATCTCTATGGATCATGTTAGCAACCTTTTTCAGGACAAAGATAAATTTTTAAAAAATATTCCGACTCCTATGCAGGCGCCTTCTCACGATTCTGATAATACCCATACAGTTGCCACTCCAGCACCAGAACCATCTCTTTCCTCTGTTTTT
>CAYTKU010000027.1:0-2001 GCA_964438795.1 uncultured Gammaproteobacteria bacterium | reverse complement strand
CTTATTTTTTTGGTTTTGCGTTTGGATCAATAATATGTCCAGAAACAAGTTTTGTCATTTCAAACATGGTAACTTCTTTTTTTCCAAAAAGTGGCATAAGAAGATCATCAGCAAAGATGTTTCTCATGTTTTTTGGATTTTGCAAATCGTGTTTTTTGATATAAACCCACAATTTTTTTACCACTTCAGAACGTGGCATAGGTCCTTTTCCTACAACAGCTTCGAGTTCCTCAGACAGGTTGAGTGGTCGAAGAAGTGCTGGATTAGCTTTTCTTGGCATACCGGTTTGTATTTAAAAATAAATGCCTTAATTTGGGGATAGTATAGCATAGCCCCCTAGGGAGTGCAAGGAGTACAGTGGATAGAAAAAAAGACTGACTTTTTCACCTTTACCAAACAAACAAATTTCTATATAATGAAAGCGATTCAAATCTAAAATTTCTTTATGGCACTTTACCACAAATACCGCCCTCAACAATTCTCAGAAGTGATTGGACAAGACCATGTGGTCAAAACACTCTCGAGACAAATCATCACCAATACTCTTGCTCATGCTTATGTTTTTTCTGGATCTCGAGGTATTGGTAAAACTACCATCTCACGCCTCTTTGCCAAAGCCATCAATTGTACAAACAAAAAACCTGAAAGCGCTGAACCATGCAACACCTGTTCGCAGTGTATTGCTATCACCAGTGGTCGCAGTATTGATGTGATTGAAATCGATGCAGCGAGCAACACCGGTGTCGACAATGTACGCGAAAACATTATTGAAAATGTACAATTCCAACCAACCAGTAGCAAATACAAAGTCTTTATCATCGACGAGGTCCACATGCTCTCGACCAGTTCATTCAATGCACTGCTCAAGACGCTTGAAGAACCACCAAGCTATGTGATCTTTATCCTTGCCACGACCGAACTTCACAAAATTCCAGAAACCATTCTCTCTCGCTGCCAACGCTATGTGTTTGGCAAAGTCCCAAAAAATATTTTGGCTGGAATCCTCGACAAAATTGCCAGTGAAGAAAAACTGACTCTCGACCCCGAAGTCAAAGAAGCCATTGTCTCCAAAGCCGATGGTGGCGTGCGTGATGCCGTGAGTCTGCTCGATCAGATCATGTCGCTGGGTGAATCGCATATTACCCGCGAGCAAGCCTCGATATTTCTCCCTATCTCGCCTTTTTCAGATACCCTCACTTTCCTCGGATATCTTTTTGCCAAAAATGCCACAGAAGCCCTCCAATATATCCAGACCCTTTCGAACGGAGGTAACAACATGCCTGCATTTATGGAAACCCTGATCGAGACACTGCGAGCTCTCATGATTGTCAAAATACAAGGCAAAACTGACTTGCTCAGTGATCTTTCAGCAGAATCACTCGCAGCGCTCCAAAATCTCAGTGAACAAATTTCTTCTGCAGAATTGCTTCGCCTGATTGATATCACTCTCAAAAGGCGCGCCAATATCAAAACAGCTCCGATTGCAGAGCTTCCACTCGAACTGATTGTCCTCGAATGGGTGCAGACAGATATTGTCGCTTCTCGCACGAGTGCGCCGTCCCCTGCCCAGCCAGTTGCTCCTGCTCCAGTCAACGAAGAAAAGAAACCCGAACCAAAGGCAGAACAACCTCCTGTAAAATCTGAGACCATCGTAGAAACAACACCAGAAACACCAGCTCCAGAGACTCCAGCGGTCAGTGCACCAAAAGTCTCACCAAATTTTCAAGTCCTCAAAAACAAATGGGGTGAAGTCATGAAATGCGTAGAAAAACAATCACCATCTCTCGTATCACTGCTCAAGAGTTCCAATCTGCTCTCACTCGAAGACAATATGGTGACCCTCGAAGTTCAATACAAACTTCACCAAGACAAATTCAACCAAAAAGAATACAAGCTCATGATGGAAAAAGCCCTCGAAGAATGCATGGGTACAAAAATGTCTGTGCGCACTGAAGTCGCATCAAAAAATACAGCAAACTCTTCTCCGGCAGACCTCGAAAA
>CAYTKU010000026.1:4195-7220 GCA_964438795.1 uncultured Gammaproteobacteria bacterium | reverse complement strand
GTTCACCAATTTTGAATCTTAATATTACGATGGATATTGCAATGTTTTTTTATCCAATCAAAGCCCCAATTATCCTCAAACAGCTCAAGAAAAAAGTTGGTGCACTCGAAGCCCAGCTCAGTTCTGATGCAGAAAAAGGTGCACCACGCGATCCAACCCGTGAAACCGCTCTGCGAGATATTGAACAGCTTCGTGATGATCTCACTCAGGGGATTGAGCATTTTTTTCAATTTGCGTTTTATGTTACGCTCTATGCAAAGAGCAAAGAAGAGCTTGATAAAGTTTCAGAAGACGTAGAAAATATTTTTGGTTCCAAGCTTATTTATAGCAAATCTGTTCTTTTTCAGGCCGAACAAGGTTTTACTTCGACCTTGCCACTCGCGATTGACGATGTCATGGTGGCCTTCAACATGAACTCGAGTCCGATTGCTTCGTCGTTTCCGTTTATTTCTTCTGAGCTCACCAGTGACGATGGAATTCTCTATGGTATCAATCGCCACAACAACAGTTTGATTCTCTTTGATCGATTTTCTCTCCAAAATGCCAACATGGTCGTATTTGCGACTTCTGGTGCTGGAAAATCCTATGCTGTAAAGCTTGAGGTATTGCGTTCGCTCATGATGGGCGTCGATGTGATTATTATCGATCCAGAAATGGAATATACCCATCTGTGTGAAGCTGTGGGAGGAACCTATATCAATATTTCTTTGGCATCAGAGAGTAAGGTCAATCCCTTTGATCTGCCTCGTCCTGTGGGTCAGCAGGTCTCAACAGAAGATGTGATCCGAAGTGCTGTCATCACCCTGAAAGGATTGATTCGTATCATGTTTGGAACACTCACTGCTCAGGAAGATTCACTCATGGATCGAGCGCTTCTCGAAACATTTGCAAAAAAAGATATTACTCCAAGTAGTGATCTTTCTACGGTTGAACCTCCAATCATGCAGGATCTGCTCGACGTGCTTCAGGGTATGGATGGTTCAGAAAATCTTTCTGTAAAACTTGAAAAATATACAGATGGAACTTTTTCTGGGCTGTTCAATTCTCCGACCAATGTCAACATGAACAATCAGCTGGTGATTTTTAGTGTCCGTGATCTCGAGGATGAGCTTCGACCAATGGCAATTTATACGCTTATCAATTATATTTGGAATATTGTTCGCAGTGAACGAAAAAAACGTATTCTTGTGATCGATGAAGCGTGGTGGCTGATGACACACGAAGATTCGGCCAAATTTATTTTTGCTTTGGTCAAACGTTGCCGCAAATATTATCTTGGCGTGACCACTATTACCCAGGATGTCAACGACTTTTTGCAGTCACAGTATGGCCGTGCGATTGTGACCAACTCGGCATTGCAACTTTTGCTCCGTCAATCTCCAGCAGCTGTAGATAATATCCAAAAAGTATTTTTGCTCACAGAAGGAGAAAAATATTTGCTTCTCGAATCAGCGGTAGGAGAAGGAATTTTCTTTGCAGGACTGAAGCATGCGGCGATCAAAATTGTTGCTTCGTATACTGAAGATCAATTGATTACGACTGATCCAAAGCAGCTCCTCGAAATAGAAAAAGCCAAACGAGAATTTGATGAGCAGGTTCGGTAGAATCTTTTTCAAAAATTCGTATTTTGATTTACTAACCCCACTTTTATGATTGAAGGAAGAAAAAAAATATTTATTTTTAGTGGATTGTCATTGCTCTTTCTCATTGCACTTCTTTTACTTTTTCTCTTTTTGCGTGATCCTTCGGTTCAGGCTCCTGAGACACCCGCAACGACCACTACACCAACAGGAACGGATCTCCCGATCACATCAGAGAGTACTGAGCCTCTGACCAATACCCCTCCACCTCCACCAGCTACCACAGAAGAACGCGAAAGGATCTATGTCAAACAGCTTGCTCGTACTTTTGTAGAACGATTTGAAACATATTCCAACCAAAATGATAATCGTAATATCGAAGACGCAACCGAGCTCGCTACTGCCAACATGGCATCGTATATTGCAACCAAATCACAGCAAGAGGGAAGTGCGTATCAGGGAGTTACCACCAAAGTTATTTCTATGGATGTGGTTTCTTTTTCAGGGACGAGTGCGAGTGTCAAAATTGGTGCACAAGTAGAATCACAAACTCAGTCTGCGAGTAATACCAGCTACAAAAATGGACGTGTAGAATTGCTCAAAGTAGATGGCGTCTGGAAGGTGAATGGACTTTTTTGGGATGCTTCATAATATTTTGTAGATTTAAAAAAAGGGGGGTATGAACAATATCTTTTCGATTTTCTCAAAAATCATAAAGGATGCATTGTTTCCAATTTTTTGCCTTCAGTGCAACCGCGAAGGAACACTTTTGTGTGAAGAGTGTTCTTTTTTTGTTGAAAGAAAGGGTATCTTTCTTTGCCCTGTTTGTCGGGCTGATGCAGCTCGTGGGAGACCCTGCGCACAGTGCGAAAAAAAGACTCCACTCGGCTCGCACATGGCCCTTGGCCTCTTTGAAGAGACCAATTTGCTAGGGCGGCTTATTTATTCATACAAGTATAATTTTTTGGATGAAGCACTGCCTGTATTTGATAGATTCATCAGAGAATTTATTGAAAAAGAGAGACAGATTTTTTCACAGATTGATCTGGTTGTCCCTGTACCATTGCATAGACGAAGACTTGCTGAAAGGGGATTCAATCAAGCTGAAAAAATAGGGGAGATTGTGTCAAAATATCTCGGGGTTTCTCTCGAGGATGTTGTCAAACGAAAACGTGCTACCAGACAACAAGCCAAACTCGGGAGAAGTGAGAGGCTCCAAAATATGCAAGATGCGTTTGTCTTGAAAAACAATATTGTTGTTGGGAAAAATATTCTTCTGATAGATGACGTTCTCACGACGGGTTCAACGCTCAATGAATGTGCAAAAGTGCTTAGAGACAGTGGTGCTCAGACAGTCTTGGCTTTTACCCTGGCGAGGGGATGAGGTACTTTTGTAAAAATTATATTTGTGATATTCTAAAAGGGATAATTTTATTTTAACAGTA
>CAYTKU010000026.1:0-4095 GCA_964438795.1 uncultured Gammaproteobacteria bacterium | reverse complement strand
AAAAACAACGCCTCAAGGCGTTGTTTTTTTGGTGCGGAGAGGGGGAGATTCGAACTCCCGGTACCGGTTAGGGTACGCAGCTTTAGCAAAGCTGTACGATAGACCGCTCTGACACCTCTCCCTCTCTCTCTTTTATAACATGGCGGAAGGGGCGAGATTCGAACTCGCGGAGGACTTTCATCCTCAACAGTTTTCAAGACTGCCGCCTTAAACCGCTCAGCCACCCTTCCATGTTTTTTGTATTTTTAGGGAAAAATCCCTTGGCGGAGAGTGAGGGATTCGAACCCCCGGTCCACTTGCGCAGACTGCAGTTTAGTAAACTGCTGCTATCGACCACTCAGCCAACTCTCCATTTTTGAAAAAGTGATGTCATTATAATGAAAAAATCATTTTTCGTCAATATGGCGTAAGATTTTTCGGTTCTCTGCGTTATATAGAGATAAAACCAAATTATTTACGGATTCAAAGAGATCTGTTATACTTGAGATAATTTTGCCAAATACAACATAAAAATTGACCAAATATGTCTGACAATTCGTCCAAAAATATTGTCTATGGATTGGCTTTTGGACAACAACCCAAAGGTGATTTTTTTGAAGTCACGGTTGAGCCAAAAAACCATGATTGGGATGAACAACTCGAAGAAGGACAGCTTTCTGTGGATATTTTTGATACCAATCAAGAAATTGTACTTGTTTCTACTCTTGCCGGGGTTCAGCCAGAAAATCTCGAAGTGATGATCAACAATGATTTACTGACGATTCGAGGGCTGAGAAGATCTCCTGGAGAGGATTTTTTGCATCGAGGTGAGGTAATAGAATTTTTTCATAGTGAGTGTTTTTGGGGCAGATTTTCTCGAACCATTGTCCTCCCACATGATGTCAAAAGCGAACTTACCGTAGCTACTTTGCAAAATGGCGTACTTATGGTACGGTTACCAAAGCTTCATGAAAAAAGTACACGTATTCCTATAACCGTGATTGAAGAATAAATATGACAAACGTTTCTGATGAAAATAAAATGAATCTTACTCACCATTCAAAATCCAAAGTTCGAATCATTCTCATAGCGAGTGGCCTTTTTTTGGTTACTGGATTTTTGCTTATTTTTTCTTTTGCTCGAGCTGCTGAAGATCGTACTCTTCCCGGACTTTTTATTGGTGACATCTCAATTGGTCAAATGAGCAAGGTTGAACTCAAAGAATTTTTGGATTCTATGTCGACCAAACTTTCGACCGAGGGGATTGAATTTCAATTGAAGCATCCATCAGGAACGCATACCTTTACTTTGATGCCTGAGATCGTTGGTGAATCAGATATTGTAGATTATATCTATATCGATACAAAAAAAGAAACAGATCGAATTTTTTCTCTTGGAAAAGAAAAAAATATTTTGAGTAATGCTTTTGTTTTTATACAAGCACATCTCAACAAAAAAAATATTGAAATTCAAAATATTTCTTTTGAAAAAGAAAGAATGTATCAAGCGTTACAGCAAGAGTCAAAGGCCTTTGAAAAACCACCACAGGACGCAGAACTTGTTTTTTCTGACTTTGAACCACTTCGTTATACATTGACGAGCTCGAGTCCTGGGTTTGTGTACAATTTTGAATCAACTTTTCAAAGTATTGAAAAATCTGCCAAAAATCTCAAGCGTCCCGTCGTCGTACTCGAAGCCGTTTCTACCTCTCCAAAGATAACTCAAGTTGATTGGCAACCAGTCTTGTCTGCTGTTTCTACGACTCTTTCTTTTGGACCATTGGTACTCAGCTATGTGGATGAAGCAGGAGATGTTCAAAAAGAATGGAAAATTCCAGTTTCTGTATTTTCTTCATGGTTTACTTTGGGTGATCTTCAAGGACAAAAAGCTCTTTCTCTGGATAGAGCTTCGACCACAGAGTATTTGGTCAACAAAATCAACAGTGCTATTGCCGAGGAACCCGAAGATGCAAAATTTACTGTTGATGAGCAGGGAAGAGTCAAAGAATTTCAGGCTTCAAAAGTTGGTGTTGGTCTCGACATTCAAAAAACATATGATGCAATCCAACTTTCTCTTGAGCAACGAGTAACTTCCAATACCAGTACACCCATTCGTATTATTTTGACCCAAGTGGAACCAAATATTGCAACAGGACAAGTCAATGATCTGGGTATAAAAGAAATTTTGGGTGTTGGGATTTCCAATTTTGCAGGCAGTCCTAGCAATCGCATAAAAAATATTCGCAATGCAGTGAACAAACTCAATGGTTTGCTTATCAAACCTGGAGATGAATTTTCTGCTATCAAATATACACAGCCATATACGATTGAGGGGGGATATCTCCCAGAAAAAGTTATCAAAGGCGATGAGCTCAAAGCAGAAATTGGTGGGGGACTCTGCCAAGTTGGTACAACCCTCTTTCGTATGGCTATGAATAGTGGACTTGAGATTACCGAACGTCGCAATCATTCGCTCGTTGTGAGCTATTACAATGATCTGAGCAATGGTTTGCCTGGAACGGATGCGACTCTCTATGACCCTTCACCAGATTTTCGGTTCAAAAATGATACCAACAATTATGTTTTGATTCAATCATCGATGAATGAAAAAACAGGTGAACTCAAGTTTACGATTTGGGGGACGAGTGATGGTCGAAAAGGATCGTATTCCAAGCCCGTTGTTCACAAATGGATTCCTGCGGGTCCTGCTCGTGTGACTGAAACAACCAGTCTTGCCCCAGGTGAGCGTCAGTGTCAAAATGCTTTTCGTGGAGCACAAACATCGTTTACCTACACTCGCATCATGTCCGATGGAGCGAAGCAAGAAACTGTTTTTGATAGCTATTATCGACCGCTTCCTCAAATCTGTTTGGTGGGGGTAGAAAAAGCTTCTGCGCCCTGTCCTGAAGGTGAAGTTTGTTCTGTCCCTGAAATCATTGAAGACCCTGCACCAACACCAACAGGAGTGGAAAATACCACTGCTTCAAGTACCTAAAATTATTTTGTTTATAGAAAAACACTCTCTTGAAAGAGGGTGTTTTTTGCTAAAATAAGAGAAAAATTGTTTTTTTGAAAGCGTAGGCCTTGACAAGAATGCTTTTTTGTGTTACTATATCTGGTCTCATTGATGAGATATTACAAATAGGTTTATACAGAAGGTCACTTTTTCTTATTTTGCTTTGATTGATATATCTATTTGTTCCTCATTTTCTTCTTTGAAGAAATCGAGGGTATAGAGATAGTGAGTAGTTAGGATAGATGTTTGTTTCTAAATACTTATCTCTCTGTATCCACCCCTCCACTTTGGTCGGGGCAAGATATACAGGGATATAGAGGAAGTAGGTATTTCGTCAAAATATATTGCACGAAGTAAATACAACTCTGTATCCACGACAAGCATGGGGATGTGCTCTAGGGCTTTTCGGCTCCGGCTCAATGGTGCCTAAGGCACATCTTCTTGGATACAGGCAGGGGATTTACTCCCTTTTGACCTTTATCTTCGCTCCCGTTTTCACGGGGGCGATTTTTTTTAGATCACTTTGTCAGCAAGGCCGTACTTAACAGCTTCTGCCGCTTCCATAAAATAATCACGGTCACTGTCTTTTTCAATGGTAGCGAGTTTTTGCCCAGTATGTTTGGCCAAAATTTTATTGAGTCGGTCTTTCATTTTCAAAATTCTTTCCGCATGGATCTTGATATCACTGGCTTGACCTTCGGTTCCACCCATGACTTGGTGGATCATCACTTCACTGTTGGTCAGGCAGAATCGTTTGCCTTTGGCTCCTGCTGCGAGCAGAACTGAAGCCATACTTGCTGCCATACCAACGCAGATGGTTGAAACATCAGGTTTGATATATTGCATGGTATCGTAAATAGCCATACCCGCAGTAACAGATCCCCCAGGGGAGTTGATATATATTTTGATATCTTTGTCAGGGTCTTGGTTTTCGAGAAAGAGCAGTTGGGCAATAATGGCATTGGCTACGCCGTCATCAATCGCGCTTCCAAGAAAAATAATACGATCTTTGAGTAGGCGTGAATAGATGTCATAGGCGCGTTCGCCGAAGTTGGTTTTTTCAATAACGGTTGGGATGAGGTATTGGGAAGAGGTATCTGT
>CAYTKU010000025.1:3674-8053 GCA_964438795.1 uncultured Gammaproteobacteria bacterium | reverse complement strand
CAAGACAATCCCTATCTCTATCGCATGGTTGAGAATCTCTGTATAGCACAGGGAATCCCTATGCCAAAGGTGCATATTATCGAGTCCCCTGCACTCAATGCTTTTGCTACTGGTCGCAACCCCGAACATGCTTCTATTGCGATTACTACCGGCCTTATTGCTGCACTCGAAAACGAAGAACTCGAAGGTGTGATTGCTCATGAACTCTCACATGTCAAAAATTATGATATTCTCGTCATGACGGTGGTCGTTGTGCTCGTTGGTACCATTGGACTTCTGGCTGATATGTTTTTTCATGCACGAATTTTTGGTGGACGTGACAGTGAAAATAAAGGAAATGGCATTTTGGCAATCGTTGGTATCGTTGCACTCATTATCTCCCCTATTGTAGCAGAACTTATCAAACTCGCTATTTCTCGTCGCCGTGAATACCTCGCTGATGCTTCCGGAGCTCTCCTCACTCGCTACCCCGAAGGGTTGGCACGAGCACTTGAAAAAATTGGCAATTCCAAAGTTCCTTTTGATCGCGCAAGTTCAGCGACCGCACATTTGTTTATCTCCAATCCATTCAAAAGTGGTGGTCTCAAAAGTCTCTTCTCCACCCACCCCCCAATTGAAGATCGTATCAAAAAACTTCGTGGAATGTAATTCATGAGTGATTATGAAAAAAGAAGATCTTGAAACAATTGCTCTGCAAAAAGGATATGGTACAAAAAAACGCCATATATTTCTCTGTATGCATGGCAAATGTGCTCCAAGTGAAGAAACAGAAAAACTGTGGGAATATTTGAAAAAGCGACTCGGTGAACTCGAACCAGATTCGAGTACTGCCACGGTTGCTCGAAGCAAAGTTGACTGTTTGCGTATCTGTGGTGCTGGCCCTATTGCCCTCGTATATCCCGAAGGAACCATGTATTATCAACTCGATCAAAAAAAGCTTGAAAGAGTTATTGTTGAACATCTCATAGCAGGAAAACCCGTCGACGAATATTCTTTTTTTGAAAAATCACTCTAAAAAATTGACACCAAAAAAAGAGAACCCTACGGCTCTCTTTTTAAATTATTTCTTATAACTGTGACAGCCACTCACGCAAAAGTTTCTTTGTATCTTCAGGATTTTCAACAGCAAATGTATCAATACCCGTACGAATCACCGCATGGTCATTGCCTCCTTCGTAAAGAGCATCGCCAACAAACACCATTTCACTGATCGGTATTCCAAGGTTATCACGCATTTGTTCTACTCCGTAGGCCTTATCAATTCCTTTTCGAGTAATGTCAATTGAAGTTACTCCGGGCATTTTGATTTCAAAATCAGGCAAATATTTTTTGAGTGCTTCAATAAGCTCAGGTCGACGATCTTGCGTGGCTCGCCATTGTTGCTTGAGTTCGAGGGGTGCCTGTTGTCCAAGAGCAGAAAAAGTAATTTGTGTACCACGATCTTCTACCACTTCACCAAAAAGTTGTGGTGGATGAGTATATCCAATATCTTGATAGGCTTTTTCAAAAGCATCTTTGATCATTTGACGCTCTTCAACGGGAATTTCGTCTGCATAGATCTGTTTCCACTCCCCTTCAAAACGATAAAATCGCGTACTTGAGGTTGGAAATAAAAATAACTTTTTGAGCAAATCATCTGCACATTCTAGAACATCCAAAATATTGAGTTTATAATAATCAAAGCCACTACCAGAGATAATAGCAACCATTTTCTTTTCGAGGAGCTGCCTCAAAAGATCTTTCATTTCTGCATCAATGGGAACTTTACTCGCATTGAGTGTACCATCAAAATCAAAAACAATAAGGCTTTTTTCTTGTATATTCATAGTACGAAACATAAAAATTTTCTCTAGTTTGGCATTTTGCATCGCAAAAGTCAATACAGAAATTTTGATTGCTAAAAACCTAAAAAAAGTATATAATAAATGAAGTTTTTGGGCAAGCGAACCCTGATTTAGTTTTTTTTCTTTTATGAATTCCAAAGAAATTCTCGATAACCTTTCGAACCACCTCAAAAATGCCTTGGCCCGCGCGATTGGCTTTGCGACCTCACTCAAACACCCAGAAGTAACCCCAGTTCACTTGCTTCTTTCTGTGCTCCAAGAAAAAGGCTCACTTGGTGCAGAAATTCTTCTCAAACTCAAATTTGATGAAAAAACATTGATCACGATTCTAGAAAATCAAAAAATCTCACAAAAAGACACTGTCTCAGCTGGTTCAACGACCACCGCAACCCTCGCAGAACTGAGCAACCTATCCAAAAAAGCTTTGGAAAAATCCATGCTCCTCGCCTACGAATATGAACAAAATTATGTTGGGACCGAGCACCTGCTCTATGGACTTTTGCATACACATGACAAACAACTCGAAAAAATTTTTACTCAAATGGATCTGGAGCATGAGACACTTGAAGATGAAATCATCCACATCCTCGAAAGTGCAAACAAATTTCCCAATGTTGAAGATATTTCATCAATTCTTGAAGAAATGACTGATCCAGGCGAGACCAATCCTCCGATCGTTATTGCTCCACCACCAGCACCTCCTGAACCCAACCAAAAAACCAAAACAAAACCCACCAACAAACCAACCGTTTTGGATCTCTTTACCGTAGATTTGACAGCACAAAAAGAACAAAAAAATATTGATCCAGTGATTGGTCGAGCTGATGAGATCGAACGCGTTATACATATTCTCTCACGACGAACAAAAAACAATCCGGTGCTCGTTGGTGAACCAGGAGTCGGAAAAACAGCTATCGTTGAAGGTTTGGCCAAACGCATTGTTGAAGGAAAAGTTCCAGAGATATTACACGGAAAACGAATTCTCTCTCTTGATCTGACACTGCTTATTTCAGGGACGATTTATCGTGGAGAATTTGAAGCACGCCTGCGCCAAATCATTGAAGAAATATCCAAACATCCAGAATATATTCTTTTTATTGACGAAATCCATAATATTATTGGGGCTGGTTCCAATCAAGGCACCATGGATGCTGCCAATATTTTGAAACCTGCCTTGGCTCGAGGCAAACTTCGATGTATTGGGGCAACCACCCTCGACGAATACAAAAAATATATTAGTGGCGATCCAGCACTCGAAAGACGTTTTCAGAGTGTACAAATCGAAGAACCAACACGCGAAGACACCATAAAAATCTTAAAAGGAATAGCTCCCCTATACGAAAAATACCATCAAGTCAAAATTTCATCAGAGCTACTCGAAACAATAGTTGAACTTTCGATAAAATTTGTCCACGACAATTTTTTGCCAGACAAAGCAATAGATATCCTCGATGAAGCTTCAGCCGCCGTCAAGGTCAATAGTCCAATACATCCACTCAAAACAAAATACCAAAAACAACAAAAATCTCTTGCCGAGGCTCGTGAAAAAAAACAAGAATGTATATTGAATGAAGCCTTTGAAGAAGCAAAAAAATGGAAAACCAAAGAAGAAAAATTGGTCAAAGAAATCACAAGTTTGAAAAAGAAACTTGAAAAAATAAAACCAGAAAAAAGACCAGAAGTGACAAAAGAAGACGTAGCTCTCATTTTGAGTCGAAAACTTCACACAGAAAAAAATATTTTTCTCGAAAATGAATATACTCGACTCCAAAACCTCAAAGAAACAATCAAACAAGAGATCATTGGACAGGACCAGGCAATAGACACAGCAGTCGAGACAATCCAAAGATCATACCTTGGACTTCAGGATAAAAAACGTCCGTTTGCATCAATGCTCTTTGTGGGACCATCCGGAGTCGGCAAGACAGAACTCGCCAAAATTTTGGCACGAGAACTCTACCATGATGAAAAAGCCCTCATAAAGATGGATATGAGTGAATTTGCCGAACAACATGGTGTGTCCAAGCTCCTCGGCTCCCCTGCTGGATATATTGGCTACAAAGAACGCAATCACTTTGCAGAAAATTTGCGCAAACGCCCATACAGTGTGGTTCTTTTTGATGAAATCGACAAAGCACATCCTGACGTCATAAAACTTCTTTTACAAATCCTTGATGAAGGAGAATTGACTGAGAGCAACGGAAAAAAAATCATCTTCAGACATGCAGTCATCATCCTGACGAGTAATGTGGGAGCCGAGCTCTTCAAGCATTCGGGTATTGGCTTTGGCAATGATACAGCCCTTGGAGCCACGACTAACAAAGAACTTGCTATCCAAAGTGCACTGAAGGACAATTTTGGAGCACCACTTTTGGGACGTCTCGGATCGATTTGTCTTTTTTCCCACCTTGAAAAAAATCATCTCCAAGAAATCGTCAAAAAACAAATAGAAAAAATCTCAAACCAAACAAAAGAACAATTTCGTCTCTCTATCACTCCAGATGAAACAGCCATCAGCGAAATCATCAAAAAACT
>CAYTKU010000025.1:0-3574 GCA_964438795.1 uncultured Gammaproteobacteria bacterium | reverse complement strand
CCCACAGTAGGTTTTTCTTTTGAACCAAAAATCAGCCTCGAACAACTCCAAGAACAGATGAACTATTATAAAGAAAAACTCAAAGAAGCACTCAAAACTAAAAATACAGCAGAAATACAAAACATCATTGACCGAATCATCAACAACCATGCTCGCCAAACAGCCTTTTTGATAAAAAAAGAAAAATCTTTCGGAGCAAAAGATACTTCTCCTACCATAGACGCACACCTACAAAAATATTTTTCTGATTGTAAAAAACTCTTACAAATCATTCCTTTGTAATATTTTTCCATGCCAAATAATGATCTCAAAGCAAAACTCGTCGGGCCACTTCAAACGGCTCTTTTGAGTATGTCGATGAGTCTTGCTCCTGGAAAAGTAGATGCAGCTCTCGAGAGCGCCAACGCAGCAGCCATCGCAGAAACAGCCGAAAAAATAGCAGAAGACATCGGACAAGACACAGCAGAAGAAATAATCAATAACCTCGGACCACAGAGTGAGCCACCACCTCTTCCACCACCAATGTTGCCTCCGCCACCTGACTTTTCCGAAATACCAGAAAATGGTATACTTGAACCTGAAAATGCTCAAACAAAAACAGCACCCACTCCAGCTGAACCAGAAGATAACCAAAAGCCAAAAGCACCACCAAAAAATGGACAAGAAACTCCAGAGCAAGAAGGTGAAAAGAAAAACGAAAATCCAGACGAAGCAAATTCAGAGGAAGAGGAGCCAGAAGAAGAACTTCCACCAGAAAAAGGGATGATTACTCAAGGTATAAATAGTTTACTGCTTTATAGAAAACAGATAAAAGAATTCGAAACGAAGCTCAACGCTATTGATAAACAATTAAATTTTCTGGAAAGAACTATTGGCCGTAAACAAAAAGAACTGAAAAGTTTAGGTTTTAAAAAATCGATCCTTTCTGCAAAAAAAGTAATCGTCGACATTATTCGCAAAGTGCTTCACTGTGTCAATTGTTGCGCGACGTGTTGTTTTTTTCTGGTTTTAACATTCCCGACAGTAATTGCCAAAAAATCTCTTGATATCGTTTCTGAATCCCTTGCCTCACAAATAGAAAAAATTGAAAAACAAATCAATGAAATCAACCAAAGTATTGAAAAATACCAAAATGAAAAAACAATTTTGCGACAAAAGCAACAAAAAATCGCAGCAGAAATCTATAAACTGCAAAATGCATCCTTATTTACTAATCCAAATAAAGGAGCCAATGATCAATCAGGAACGGCTCAAGGCTAATATATTTTCCTAACATACCAACACTATGGACAAAAAACGTATTCTCATCGCTATTGGATTTTTTCTTCTCTGTGTTGGGCTCGGATTTTTGATCTACACGTTCTTTTTCAAAAGTGCGATCACACCAGAGACGCCACCAGAGATTTCACCTACCACGAGCACCATAGGAGCTTTTCCTGAAGCAGGGACCGGTGGTATACGACCAATTGTTACCTCGACAACAGATCTTCCAACATCAGGCATTCGCCCTGGTGATCAAACAGGAGGAGCAGATGATACAGGAGTACGCCAAGTCGTCACAGACAGCATAACCAGTGCTCAAAGAGGTCAAAATGGCATGCGCTATTACAATGCACAGGATGGCAAATTTTATCGCCTCGGACCAGATGGAAAACCAATTCCACTTGATGATACTGTATTTTTCAATGTCCAAAATGTCAACTGGTCTCCAAAGAAAGATGAGGGAATTATTGAGTACCCTGATGGATCAAATATTTACTATAATTTTGAAACCAGAAAACAAGTAACCCTTCCAAAGCACTGGGAAGAATTTTCCTTTGCACCAGGAAGCGACAAAATCGCAGCCAAAAGTATTGGAATATCAAATGATGGCAATTGGCTGATCAGTGCTTCTCCGGATGGACAAAATGTAATCCCCATTGAATCGCTCGGACAAAATGGTGCGAAAGTAGATGTCAATTGGTCTCCAAACCAACAAGTGATTGCCATGGCTCGCACTGGAGATTCACTTGGAAATGATCAAGAACAGGTTCTTTTTGTTGGACAAAACAAAGAAAATTTTAAATCTATCACCGTAGAAGGTCGTGGTATGGTCAGTCAATGGTCTCCAAGTGGAAATAAACTGCTCTATAGTGTGTATAGTGAACGCAGTGAGTACAAACCTGAACTCTGGATCGTCAATGCCAACCCTGCGACTGCTGGAACAGAAAGAAAACTTCTCAACATCAATACCTGGGCAGACAAATGTACATTCCAAGATGAACGCTATGCATACTGTGGTATCCCAAGGACCCTTGAACGTGGTGCTGGGTTTGTCCCAAATATTGCCAATACTATTCCAGATGATCTGTACAAAATCGACCTCCAAACCGGAGCAAAAACACAGATCCCGCTTGAACAAACACATGTGTTTCAAAGTATATTTGTAGGTGAAGATGGTGAGACACTGTATTTTACAGACAAAAATCAAAGTGGACTTTTTCAAGTTTCCCCTTAATCGATCACTATGAGCAACAAAAAACTCATCCTTGCTTTTTTACCGATTCTCTTTCTCGCAGGGCTCGCTGTGTTTATTCGAGTCGTTCAATATGAACCACTGATCCCAAAAATTGATGAAGATACAGAACAAAAAACTGTCCAAGTACCTATTTTTGGAGAAGATCCTATCACAGGTGATCGCAAGGCTCGCACGACCATTATTGCTTTTGAAGATTTTGGATGTGAAAGCTGCAAACAGCAATCTGACCTGCTCTCCACTCTTTTGGAACAATATCCCGAATCTGTAAAAATTGTCTGGAAAATGTTGCCTATCACACGATACCCAGTCGATTCGACTCTCTCTGCATCCTATGCTTTTTGTGCCAATCAACAAGGAAAATTTGAAGCGTTCAAAGACTATGCCTTTGAAAATGGAACAAACCTCTCTGAGTCTATCTTAAAGAGCATTGCAGAACAAATTGAACTCGACAGCACAAAACTTGAAACCTGCCTTGCATCTCCACTTCCCCAAACGCATATTGAAACAACACAGGCGCTGGCCAAGGCTCTCAATATTCAGGCACTCCCCACTCTATTTATAAACAACAAACAGATCCAGACCCCAACCACACTTGATGGCTGGAGAGTCTTACTTGCCATCTAATTGTATGTATACTTCTCGAAAATTTTTTTTGGGTTTGATGATTGTTTTTTTCTCAAATTTTTTGTCTGTTGAGATTGGCCAAGCGCAATATTCTCCTCAACCTATCTTCAATCAGGCAAATGATGTAGTCGGAAATCCAATAGATAAGCCAGTACAGACTGTCAATGAACAAATTCAAATTATAGGAAAACCAACCAACCAAATAAAAATCCCAGGACTGAGCTACACTGAGGTGACAGAAGTTGAAGAAAATGATGGTGTATACCTCTATGTTCCATTTATTGGAGAATATTTATCAGTAGTCTATCGCTATCTCGTCGTATTGGCAGGCGTGGCAGCGCTAATTGTGATTATTGTTGCCGGTATCCAATGGACCGCATCTGGTGGAAACTCAAGTACGATAGAATCTGCCAAAAATCGAATTGTTGGAGC
>CAYTKU010000024.1:0-8399 GCA_964438795.1 uncultured Gammaproteobacteria bacterium | reverse complement strand
TCATACTCTCTTCTGACATGGGCATGCCATATTTTGGCAAAATCAATGTATCAAAAGCATGAGCCAAATTGGCAATCGCCCAATAGCTCCATTGATAAACCAAACCATGTTCTTCAACATTTTTTCCCAAAAGCTCTGGTTTGTATTTTTCTGCCAGGTACGTATTGATGGCCATTGATTCAAAGAGCACCAAATCCCCATCACTCATCACCGGAACTTTTCCATTTGGATTGAGTTTCAAAAATTCTGGTGAACGGTTTTCTTTTTCTTTCATGTTCACTGGCACTTGTTCATACTCTACGCCACATTCTTCGGCTGTCCAAAATGTTCGGCGTGCACTCGAGGCCTTTGGCCCATAGATCTTGATCATAAGATATATCTAAAAATTAAAGACGAATATGTTTTTTGGTTACTATTTGCATCAGGACAAAAAGAATCAGTGAAAAACCACATACCACAAGCAACGAAAGCAATGGGTTTCCATCCGAGTAACCAGTCGCTCCATAGCGCATGATATTGATATTATGATGTACTGGATTGAAAGCAGCAATCTTTGCCCACACACCAGGAAGCTGGGCGATTGGATAAAACACACCAGCGAGGAATATCATCGGCTGCATGACAAAGGTAGTCATAAAGGTCAGTGCCTCAAAATTTTTGGCTTTCATACCAAACACTACTCCGAGCATACCAAACTCAATACCCGTGAGCACAATCCCTCCAAGAAGATAAAAAATATTATGCAATCCAAAAGATGGGATAAACCAAATCGTTGCCAGTACCGCTACCAACAAGGTCACAAAACCTCTTGTCAAAGCAGCCAGTGCATAAGCCAAGCCGATCTTCCAAGCCTTGATAGGTACGAGTTGCAGATCAATCATGGTACCAACGTTTTTGGCAATGATCAGAGCAAATCCAGGATTACTAAAACTACTATTGACGATCATCATTGAGAGCAGACCTGTATAGACAAACTGCAAATAACTCAAATCCCCGACCGCTTTGCTCCCAACAACAATTCCAAACACTGACAAATACAATGCGACCGAAACAATCGGACTAAAAACCGTATCAAGCCAGAGTTTGCGAAATCGTTGTACTTCCCGCGCATAGAGCGCCCACATGTGTGACATATTTTATTTGGTCAGATCAAGAAATATTTGTTCGAGCGATGCGGCTTCACTCTTGATGGATTTGATGTTCCCCTTATAATGCTGTGAAAGTTTTTGTACATCATTACCAAGATCAGTCAGCGGGTATTCAAACTCCACACCAATCGGACGAACTCCATCAAGATGTGAGATATTTTTGTCAAAGAGCTCAAAGTGAATCACGTTTTTGCTAAATTCATTTTGAATATCTTTGAGTTTGCCATTTTTGATAATCTTTCCATGATTGATCAGAGTAATATTTTCACACAGTTCTTCTGCTTCTTCAAGATAATGCGTCGTAAAAACAATAGTTGTGCCTTCCTCATTGAGACGACGTACCAATGACCAAATCTTTTGACGCAAGGCGACATCCACTCCAGCCGTTGGTTCATCGAGTATCAAAAGCTTTGGCTTGTGGAGTATTGCCTTGGCAATCATCAAGCGACGCTTCATACCCCCAGAGAGACTACGAGCACGGTCTTTAGCTTTGTCAGTGAGGCTCAGATCCTCGAGGGTCGCCGCGATTCGTGTTTTTCTTTCAGAAAGAGGCACCCCATACATTCCAGAAAAATAATGCAATACTTCTTCAACCGTAAAAGCCATTTCTACTACCAGCTCCTGTGGTACCACTCCAAGCATTTGTTTTGCTTTTTCTGTATCGTTGACCACATCGGTTCCAAAAATTTCAATACTCCCCGAAGTAGGCAAAAGAATGCCACTGATCATGCTAATGAGCGTGGTTTTACCTGCTCCGTTGGGACCAAGAAGGCCATGGATCGTACCAGGGGCAATCTCAAGAGAGACATTGTCTACCGCAGTAAAATCCTTTTTTTGCGGGGTTTGAAAAACTTTGGAAATATTTTTTATAGAGAGTGCGTTCATAGTGCCAATACTATACACCAAATTAGTTAGAGTGTCAAAGTAATAATTGCATATTTACTTCATCCAAAAAAACTTGTATTATATTTTTCATATGCGAATCCTGATAGTAGAAGATCAACCAGAACTCAAAGAATTTTTAAAATCCAGCCTTGAAGCAGATTTTTTTGCTGTTGATGCAGAGAGTGACGGAGAAAAAGCATATTTTTTGGCAAAGACCAATGACTATGATCTGATCATTCTCGATAACAATCTTCCAAACAAAACTGGTGCAGAAATTTGCGCTGATATTCGAAAAACCAAAAAAAATGTAGCAATTCTTATTTTGTCCGTAGAAGCAGAAACACAAAAAAAGATCGACCTTTTGAATACAGGTGCTGATGATTATATTACAAAACCTTTTTCGTACGAAGAATTGGTCGCTCGAATACATGCACTTTTACGTCGCCAACCATTGGCTCCAAAAGAAATTTTGAAACTTGCAGACCTCACAGTTGACCCCCAAAAACATATTGTAAAACGTGCGAACACAGAGATAAAACTCACACGAAAAGAATTTATGCTCCTCGAGTATTTACTCCGCAACCAAGGTCAAGTCGTTTCACGAGGTTCTATTCTCGAACATGTTTGGGATATTCATGGAGATATATTTAGCAATACCATTGAAACGCATATTTTGACCCTTCGGAAAAAAATCGATACACCCCACTCACAAAAACTCATTCATACTATTTCGGGACGTGGATACAAAATAAGCGACTAAACCAAACTTATACACAGCTTTTAAAAAAAACTTTAGAAAAATTTCATATTATACCGAGTATACTCAAAGAACGAGATCTTATATTCTTTACAAATATATTTCTCTGTTATTTTTTCTACAAAAGAGCCTGATTTTGATTGAAAGCTCTTTGGTCGATTGATAGAAAAAATATTTTTTTATTCTCCTCACTCATAGTATACTCATATGCAAACACTCATTACCAAACTTCTCACAAACAAAAATATTCGAAATACCAAATCTCTCCGTACCGCAGCCGTATCAGACGAACCAAACAATCCACCCTGGTCTGAGAATTAGAAATAAAAAAACTTCACCCATGAAACATTTTATGCAACAAAAGTTTCATTCGTTTCGCGATATTATACGGAGTATCTTTTTTATAATTCACAAAAGCATTGCTCCAAAATCTCGGCGAGAAGATCATGCACGAAAAGAATATATACTCAATTGTATTCTTTTTTATTCAATCCTTCTGTGCACAATATATACCCTCTCAATCTTGATAAACAATATACTCGATGGAGACCGCTCCGTAGATAAACTGTTTTTTACGGTGCTCATAATTCTTTTGATTTTTCTCTTTCTTTTTGTTCTTTCAAGAAAAGGCTTGTTTTTTCTCTCCTCGTACCTATTGATTACGCTCTACTTAATTCCAATATTTTCTTCTCTTGTTCTCTGGGGGCTCCTCATTGAAATACCGCTTATTGGACTTGCTCTCACGATTGTCATGAGCAGTATTCTTATCAATACACGAGTGTCTTTTCTCCTCACGGGTATTGTGAGTGCTGGACTCGGGATTGTTCATTTTATCCATAAACAAGGTATTTTTGTTCCTGACAATAGCTGGGTACATGAACCCCTCTATTTCACCTATGTTATTGAGCTTGCACTTATTTTTGGTGTGATCGCAGGGATAACCTGGCTGTCAAACCGTGAAATAGAAAAATCCCTTCGTCGTGCAAAACGATCAGAACACAATCTCCAAAAAGAAAAATCACTCCTCGAAATCAGAATTGAAGAAAGAACAAAAAAACTGAAAGAAATTCAAAAAAAACAAGTCGATGAGCTGAGCCGCTTCGCTGAATTTGGAAAACTCAGCTCTGGATTTTTTCATGACCTTATCAATCCTCTGACTGCCGTTTCCCTCAATATTGAGAGGCTCAAACGAAATAAATCGCAAAACCTGGACATTCTCTCTGATCATATAGACCAAGCCTTTAGTGCCACCGAGCGACTCAAAAATTTTTTGAGTGCTATCCAAAAACAATTGCAGGACAAAACTATCCAATCAAACTTTCTTCTCAGTGATGAAATCTATCAGGCTCTCGAGATCTTGGGGTATAAAGCCCGAGAAAAAAAAGTAGAAATTTTTTTTGAAACAAAAGAAAAAATTTTTACCTATGGCAATCCTCTCAAATTTCACCAAATGATTGTCAATATTCTCTCAAATGCCCTTGATGCGTTTGATCAAATCACTGACGATCGCAAAAAACAAATTCGTATCGAACTTAAACAAGAAAAAAATAACATTATCATTGAAATCGAAGATTCAGGAATAGGCATGACCGAAGATATACTCAAAAAAATTTTTGATCCACTCTTTACGACCAAATCAAATGGAACAGGAATTGGTCTTTCTACGGTAAAAAATATTATTGAAAAAGAGTTTGATGGAAATATTTTTGTCAGCAGTATTCCACAACAAAAGACTCTCTTTACTCTTGTTTTTCCACAAAAAAACAAACCTCTCCCTTCTTCTTAATTGCTATGGAAAATTTATCCTTGATCAATAGCCTGATCCAAAAAGGCATTTTTTTGCTACGGACCATGCAAAATAACAATGGAAACTTTACGAGCTATTCTTCGTATCAAAAAGATTTTTTTCACAGTGAAGCACATACTACAACTTTTTATACGGCTTGTATTTTGCAGAGCATCAGTCATCTCGAACCACAAAATACAGTCAAAAGCATCCAGCAAAAAGCCATTGATTTTTTGATACAACAACAAAAATCAAATGGTTCATACAATTACTGGGATAGATATAGTGATGATTACCAAAAATTACCCTACCCAGATGATCTCGATGATACAGCTCTTTCTCTCGCAGCCATTTTTTTGACTGACCCATCTCTTATTGATGGAAAGATATTGTCGTCTTTTACCAATACACTGATATCTCTTGAATCCTCCGAAGGCGGACCATATTTTACTTGGATCACAGACCGATCTTCACCCCTTGCTTGGAAAGATATTGATCTGGCAGTAAATACCAATATTGCCTATTTTTTATCTCTCCAAGGAGTCTCCCTTCCAAATATTACGGCCATGATAAAAAAATCAATTGAAAGTCAAACATATACATCCACCTACTACGAAGGAGTCATCCCAGTATACTACTTTCTATCACGAGTATCGCTCCTTCCAAAAAAAAATATTTTGATTGAAGACATCACCAAAACTCAGATTCAACATCTCCTCGATCAAGCCTTGGTACTCAGTAGCCTCATTCGTCTTCATGCTCCCATAACATTTATAGAAAAGCACCTTGAAAATCTCTTGCTCCTCTGCGAAAAACAAAACATTCACCAAACATTTCCTTTTGTACGAGAAAAAATACAAGGACCAAATACAATATTTTTTTCAGGTTGCCCAGCTTTTACTCTTGCGAGCATTCTCGAAGCATTGAGTTTGTACAAAAAAAATCTTCGAGAAACAAAAATCAATCACATCACTCCAGCAGATACTCTCTATACGACCATTGTTTACAATATTCGCAATCGATTTTTTGATCTTGATCCAAATTTTGCCAAAACCGCCAATACATTTTTGGATGTGATCCTAGAGCGTGACAAACACAAAACGATTGGACTCATCGGATATATCAGTACACAATCATTTTCTCAAAATCTCCAAAAAAAAATTCCAACAGATCTCTTTGTTTCTATTGGAGTCGCAAATTTTTTTGGGTGGATGGCTTACACTATCTATGATGATTTTTTTGATCAGGAAAGTCAAATACAATATCTTCCTCTTGCCAATCTGTGTTTACGTGAAGTGACCAAAATATACGAAAATATTTTGCCAAAAACAACAGGCTTCTGCGAATTTTTTCATGCTATCATCGATACGCTTGATACTGAAAATCTTTTAGAAGTTACAAAAAAACGAGCAAAAAAAGATAATCAATCACTGGTACTTCCACCTCTGACAGGATCATTTACTTTTGAAAAAACCGCCAACAAATCTCTTGGACATGCCCTCGGACCACTCTGTGTTTTATTTTTTCTTGGATACAATGAAAAGAGTTCAGAAGTATTGTTTCTCAAATCATTTTTTCAAAGCTATATTGCACTCAAACAACTCTGCGATGATCTCCACGATTGGCAACAAGATCTTTGCATTGGCAATATTACTCCGGTGATCAGTCTTTTATTGCAAGATTATGCCATCAAAAAAAATCAAAAAATACAACTCCTTTATCTTGATACAGATATGGCACAACTCCAAGAACTTTTTTGGTTTGAGACTCTTGAAAAAATTGTTATTCAAGGAAACATATTTGCAAAAAAAGCAAGAGAGCATCTCAAAGCAAATAGCATAATTGAATTTCCACAAATACTCGAAAAACTTCTTCTTCCTCTCGAGACATCCCTTGAAGAGGTCAAAGCTGAACAGATTCGAATGATTGAATTTTTAGAAAGTTATGAAAAATATGTACAAAAATAACAAAAAAGGTTGTATAGACCTTTTTTGAAATGCAGACAATACTGCACGCTAAATAAATTTTCTCACAACTCCGGTTACCACTCCTCCGATTCGCAATTGCTGTTTTGGATACAAATCTGGATATTTTTTGTTTGCTGCTCGAAGAAACATTTGTGTCCCCTTTTTCATCAAAAATTTCAATGTCCATTCATGATCAATCTCTGCGACCACCATATCTCCTGTTCGAGGACTCACACTTCTATTGACGATTACCATATCCCCTCGCATGACACCAACATCTTGCATTGAGTCACCATCTACTTTGAGCAAATAGGTCGAGCTCGGATCATGAATGAGCAAATCATTGAGACAGACAGCATCCACAACCTGTTCTTCAGCAAGAGCAGGAAACCCTGCCTGGATAGTCCCCAGCACTCGTACACCATAGAGCTTGGGAGTGGGAATCAGATTCCCATTTTCACTTTTGACAATCAGACCCTCTTCAATGAATTTTTCTACATAGTTGTACAGTGAACCAGTAGATTTCACACCAAACACCCCTGCGAGCTCACTATATGAAGGAAGACGCTTGTTTTCACGATAATACTCAAGCAGTTGTTCTTTGCGTTGTTCGTAAAGATTTTGTGTCATATGGTTGAAGAATATTTGTTCTCTTTGTCTATTATAGAGAATGTTTATTCTCCTGTCAATGTTTGCTTCATACAGATAAAAAATCGTATTTTTCTAAATTTTTTCTAAAGCCCTGTGGATAACCAAAATAATTGCAAAAAAAATAATGGAGGTGAATCCATTATTTTTCAAGTTGTCCAAACCTAAGCTTTTTTTTCTTCTACTGGCTTTACAACTTCTTCTGCTGGCTTTGTATCATCTGACATAAAATTCTATCGTTAGTCTGCAAAATCATGAGTCCGGCCGAACTTACAATTGATACAGATGAATAAGGTACATATTCACCGTACTCCTCTTCGGAAGGCATGTCAAGCAAATTTCAGCATTATTTTATCTTTATACCTGCGCCTAGCCAAGTCCTATTTTTACTGACTCACTTTCTTGCGAAACATATACCCAGCCAATGGGATACAAACGACCGTCAAACCAACACACCAAATCACTGACCAAAAAATATGATCTCCAACAGGAGTTCCGACCATGAGCGCACGAACCGCTTCGATCACATGAGTGACAGGTTGATTCTCTGCAAAAATGCGAAGGTATTTTGGCATGCCATCGGTCGGAACAAAAGCAGAACTAGCAAAAGTCAAAGGAAAGACAAAGAGAAATCCCATCCACTGCACTGCTTCAACACTCTTGGCGAGTAATCCCATGATAGCCGAGAACCACGAAAAGGCAAAAGTAAAAAGCATGACAATCCCCCAAATCATCAGCCATTCGAGAAAATTTGCTTCAGGACGAAATCCAACAAGAAATGCGACACCAATCATGACAATCGAAGAAATCGTATTGCGAACGAGATCTGCACTGACATGACCAATCATTACCGCCGAACTCATGATAGGCAATGATTTGAAACGGTCAATGATACCACGCTTTACGTCTGTTGCAACACTAATAGAAGTCGTCGTCGCACCAAAAGCAGTCATCTGGATCAAAATTCCAGCAACAAGAAAATTGACATACGTCACACCGCCAGTATTGATCGCTCCACCAAACACATAGCGAAAGAGCAGCATGAACATGATCGGCTGAATCGCCAGAGACATGAGCTGATCGAGATTTTTGAAAATATGTTTGAGACTTCTGCCAAGCATGACTTTGATATCACTCACGGCAGAAAAAAAAGAAGAATTGTTTTTCAAAGTTTTTTCTGTTTGCATAAAAATTTATTTAGTTTCTTG
>CAYTKU010000023.1:2955-9385 GCA_964438795.1 uncultured Gammaproteobacteria bacterium | reverse complement strand
CACATAATACTCACCTCTATCAAAACAAAAATTTCTTTCACTCTCCCCGACCAGATCTTCATGAATTTTTTCTCCCGGAAACAGTCCCATGACTTCAAATTTTTCTTTTTTAAAAATCACTTGCAAAATATCCAGAATCTTGGCTGCTTTCATTTTTGGAATAAAAATTTCTCCACCCTTAGCCTTTTCAATCGTATCAGTCACTGTTTTGACAGCGTCCTTCAGAGTAAAGAAAAACCGACACATTTCTGGATGCGTAATTTTTACCTTGAGATCTGGATGCTCTTTCCAAAAAGTTGGAAGCGCCCCTTTGGAATCAATCATATTTCCAAAACGAGAACACACAAACGTTTTATCTGAATTTTTGTTTGCCTCAATAAAAAGTCGCTCCATAATGTACTTGGTCATACCATAGGCATTGCTTGGGCTCGCGGCTTTGTCTGTACTTATTGCGACAGCTTTTTTGACACTTGGCGTTTCAATCACTGCCTGAATAAAAGACCTCGAACCTTCAATATTATTGAGCACCCCTTGTGTTGGCTGATCTTCAATCATGATCAGATCTTTCATGGCAGCCGCATGAATAGCAATATCACAACCACGCATCGCACACTTGAGCGTCTCAGTATCTCGAACATCCCCAATACGATATTCAATATTGGGATTGTTATATTCTTTCATCATTTCATACTGCCTCTCTTCATTGCGACTATACACGACAATTTTATTTTGTTTTCCCAAAATGGTTGCGAGCGCTTTCCCGAGAGACCCGGTTCCTCCGGTAACAAGTATTTTATGATTTTTGAGCATAAAAAAGTTTTAAAAATAGAGTTGGTGGAGTTTTGCAAGAAGATCTTTGTGGACCGAATTTTTTTCAAGTGTTTGAAAATAAACAGCAGCATCTTCTCTGCTGAGCAAATCGCCTTGACCATTGCAAATACCAATTACTTTCTGAGGATTTTTAACATCATCAACCAAAATTTCGCCAAAAGCTCCGAGCGTTCCAGGAAGAATCAAAACGATTCCATGATACTCTTTTTTTGCCGGGTGTGCCAGTAAATTTCTCTGAAAAATCCAATTTTCAATCATACCAATATATCCACTCAAACTTGAAAGTGAGTGAATCGTGATTTTTTTCTCATGTGCTCTGCCAATACCATCTGGTGTCAGAGTACCATTGCCCACATCAATAATCATACCATCAGACTTTACCTTATCCACTATATTTTGATCGAGAGCAGGAGTACCAGGAGTGGCTCCAATCAAAATATCTATTTTCTCCTCTCCACCAGACACATCAGACAGAGGATGAATATCTGAAGTACTCCTCTTGATAACATTAAGTCCGTTTACCGCGAGAGTGAGCTTTTCCTGATTTCTTTCATAAGCAAAAACATTGGCTCCGCGTTCAGACAGACACAGCGCAATTTTTGCTCCAATATTTCCAAAACCCACAATCAAAACATTTTGACCTCGAATTGATCCACACCTTGTCGCAATAAGCATATCGAGTGCATGCACCGTAAAATCGTTTGGTTTATATACCAAATATTTACTTTTTTTGATTCGTGCAGTGCAGTAGGCTTCGAGATCGAGCACTTCATTTTTGACTTCAGAATCTATCAAAAAATAACTCACCACTCCATCAAATATTTCAATTATTTTTTCTACCAGAGAAATATCCCGAACAATGATATTCCCAGCAAGAGTGGTTTGTGTCTCACGAAATGACCCAAAATAAATTGAAGGATTATTTTTGTTTGCGGTTGTTGAAATACACAACAATCTTTCCTTGGAAGAAGAAAGAAGTTTTTCTTTGAGATTATTGAGAGCGTCTTGGTATGGATTCATACAATTATATATTTTGTTTTTGATCATTTCCTTGCATGAGCAGAGAAATGCTTTTTGGGCCATGATTCATATACAGATCAAGTACAGAAAGATGCGAAACAAATTCTTTTGTACCTTTTTGTTCGTACGTAGGATAGTGAAAATCTTGAAAATAGACTTTTATACCAGCGTCAGTATATTTTTGAACATCCAGGTATGCTTTGGCTCCGCTGCCACTTATATAGGTATCTGCTTGCAAATCTTTACAGATCTCAAGCGTGACATCAGTTCCACCGTGTGCTTCTCCAGAGAGTGCCATTTCACTCGCTCGCACAATTGTGGTTTTGAGTCCCAAAGCTTTTACAAAAAATACAATAACCTGCGTATTGAAATCTGACAATTTTTCTAATTTTTGTTCATACAGTTCTTGCAAAAAAGGAAAAACCTCAGAAAAAAATTCACATTTTTTATAATTTTGCTCTATACTCAAAAGATGTTTTTTGATCAATTTTTCATCAGTCCAATTTATATCAATATCTTTGACAAGTGTATGGAGAGAATGTTTTTCTACTGGCATGGATAACCAACCAGACTCACCACCAAACAAAATTTTATTACGATTTTGAAAATTGTTTTTTTCAAACTGAACCGTATCGAGCAAAACAAAAGTATCACACAAACTCATTTTGTGAAAAAATCCAAGCCATGGAAAAAATTCTGGTTGGTGGATACCGACGTTCATACTTTAAAATTTCAGATCAAAGCGAACTGCTTCAAAACTTTCTGCATATTTTACGTTATTTTCATTTCCACGCATACGAGCACGTCCTTCAATCGATTCAATCCAATCAGCTCCATATTTTTTGAATTGACTTTCATGAGCAGCAATTGCTTTTTTCTTTGTTTCAATATCATCAGTAATATCAATATAGACCTGTGGTCGAAATGGATGATAGGATCGTCCTGAAGGAGGAAATGGTTCATACATGAGAATAGAGTTGAACCAACGTGCGGCAGAAATAGAAGCAAGAGACACATTGCGATGATCTTGGTGTGTATCAAAACTCCAGTGTGTCAAAATAAGATCTGGTTTATATTCGGTCAAAATAGAATCAATTGCTTCGACCGTTGATTCATCGTAGGGAATATTTTTGTTTGGAAAATTGAACACCGTAAAATCTGTAACACCCAAAAGTCCAAGAGCCGTTTTGCCTTCCTCAGCAGCCTCTTCATCCGTACGCAATACTGTCCCATCAAAACGTTTGTAGCCCGACGGAGTCATAATGATACATTTGACTTCATGTCCTTTTCGCAGTGCATGAGCCAGAGTTCCTCCACACCCAAGCTCAATATCATCAAGATGCGCACCAATTGCAACAATTTTCATATTATTTCTTGAGGTTAAGAATAAATGTATTTAGGTGATCAAAGTTCAAATCAGGTGAATAGGTAGTATCAATAAATTCGCGTAAATTTTTACTATATTGGTTGCGTTTTTCTGCATTCACAATCATTTCTTCAAGAGCCACATACCAACTTTCTTTGGTGTAGACAATGGCACCACTCACTCCATCTTGTACCATTTGGACATGAGACGGAACAAAATCTGCTACGACCGGTACTCCAAGCTGTGAAAAGACGTAGAGCCTTCCAGGGTTAGTAGAATATTTGAAACGCAAAATATAATCATCACGAAAATATCCAACACGATTCCACAGATAGCTGGCAAAGGTACGGGTAAAAATACGTCCTCGATATTTTGGCACAGGGATCATACTTGGCACAACACCAATATCACAGGCGTGCAGATCATTATAAAAAGATGCTTCATTCCACTGCACATCGACCACCTTACACTTTTTGGGTCGATTGAGTTTCCACTGTCCCAATTTTTTTACATTATAAACAGGACGAAATTCAATATTATATTTTTGAGACAATTCATCGAGTGCATCTGAAAGAGCTGTCATACAATGCAGGTGAAGTTTATTTCCATGATACCCAATGGTAATCGACTCATTTTTTTTCTCCACATGAATTTTTTCTTGAGGTGGAACATGAGGAAACATGAAATAAATCACTACATTTTTGTTGTAGGCATAAAAAATATCGCGTTGCTCAAGAGAACTCACGAGCACAAAATCTGCGCGTGTTGCTTCTTCCCGTTGACGCTTGAGTGTGAGCTTTGGATCCATCACACCAGCGATAATTTTCGGGTTTATTTTTTTTGCTTCATCTACCTTGGAGTCTGGTGCCATAAAAAGGGCGACATCATACTTTTCATAGCTTTTCCAGTCATTGCGGGTCACGGTGTGCCCAGCAGCCTCGAGACGTGGAATCAGATCATCCACACATACTTTTGTCCCAGCTGCCTGATAATTTGTATTGATAACAAAACGCATATAAATAGATTATTACCATCCTTTCATTTTTTCTCGAGCAGTTTTTTTGATCTTGAGATAGGCACGAGTGGCACTTCGATCAATCTCAGGCGAAAGTGCACGAAGTAGTTCATGTCCGAGTATTCGATATTGACCACCGATTTTATTCGCTTTCAAAAGCCCCTTTTTGAGAAGGCGTTTGATAGTACTATTGCTCACCTTGAGAAGCTTTTGAGCCTCTTCAGTGGTATAGACTTCATTGGGAAGTATTTCTGGCATAAACAGGCATTAAATATGTATATATAGTATCAAAAAGGGTCAACTAGTGTCAAATTGTGGTTTTTTGCCTTATTTTAGATATTTTTTGACATAATCAAAGTAATCTTTTGTTACCGTTCTTTTTCCAGACACATCCACATGATTGATAGAATCCCCCATTTGGTTATTTTTATACTCAAATATTTTTTCCAAAGCAACAATATTTTCAGCACTTTGCAACTTTTCATGTATGGCCTCAACCTCTGGCAAAGAATTGTGGTATACCATTTCATGAATCGGTCCATGGAGATAGAGACAATTCAATTTTCTTTCACCACACAAATTATCAATCATTGAAAATATTTTTTGTTTATCTTCATCAATCAATGAACTCAATTTTTCATCTCCCTGCAAAGTTTTTTCACCATTTTTGTAGGTAGATGATTCTTGCTTCAAATAGTCATGCGTTTCATCAATCAAAAGAATTTGCGCATCACTTGGTATAAATGAACCCAATGGGGTTTTTGCTAACAGAGCGCGACCAGCACGTAAAATGTTTTTGAACTGACCTGCATATTCCAAATAACTCAAGACAGGACTACGATCAAAAAATGAAGACCAAAAAAATAAATTTTGTCCACGACGCAATTCAAACAACCCCTCTTTGGCAAAAGGCCGACGCCAAATATCTAACGTATGTATAATAATAACATTTTTGAGTTCAGGATGATGGACAGATACTTCATGTATCATTTCATAGGTTCCAACCAAACCAAAACTTCCCGTCAGAGCAAGATTGGTCGTTTGATCTCCACTCAATTCTGTAAAATAGGTCGCATCAATTGCATTTCCAGCAGAGCTATCCCCCACGATGAGGGTCTCTATCTTTTCGGATGACACAATCTTTTGAGTTTGATAACGACGAATAATATCATTATCTGAAGAAGCAAAATCCAGTTGAAAAATACCAAAACTCAAAACAAGGGTACCAAAGACTCCCAAAAGCATGAGCAGAGTAAATGTTTTATGAGGAATACCCTTGAACAGATTCATACAATCGTGATCATCCTTTAAAAGTTAAAATACAAAAATTCAGAAAAACTATTAATATAATAAAAAGATACAAAAAACATACCAAATGAAATAACAAGCCAAATAAAATTTGGAGACCACTTTTGAACTCTCTCATCTGAATTTTTGAAAAATAAAACAACCATACTTACCAAAAGCAAGCAAATCAGTGTCTTGAACCCAAATAGGCTGAGCGAAAAATTTTCAAATGGCCAGAACATAGACTTCAAAATACCAAAAGCACTTTGTATATCATTCGCTCGAAAAAAAATCCACGTAATATTAATAAAATGAAATGTCAAAAACCAAGCCAATATTTTTGGCATCTGTATTTGTGTTTTTTCCCAAAGACGATAAACAATTATGCCAAGACCATGAAGAACTCCCCAAATCACAAACATCCACGAAGCTCCATGCCAAAGACCTCCAATCAAAAATACCAAAAAAAGATTCCGAGAGGTCTTCCATTCTCCCAAACGATTTCCACCGAGTGGTATATAGATATAGTCGCGTAAAAAACGACTGAGCGTCATATGCCATCTCCTCCAAAAGTCTTGAATGTTCAAAGCTTTATACGGAGAATTGAAATTTTGTGGCAAGACAATATTAAAAAGAAGCGCAATCCCGATCGCCATGTCAGTATATCCGCTAAAATCAAAATACAGCTGAAAGGTGTAGGATAATGAAGTAAGCCACGCATCAGCCGAGCTCAGTACTCCAGCACTCTCAAATCCTTGATTGGCCCATTTGGCAAAACTATCCGCAATCATTACTTTTTTAAAAAGACCTAAACAAAATAAAAACAAGCCTTTGGAAATGTTTTCCCAATTTATTTTTCTTTTTTCTTTATCAGCAAACTGTGGCATCATCTCGCTATGATGAACAATTGG
>CAYTKU010000023.1:0-2855 GCA_964438795.1 uncultured Gammaproteobacteria bacterium | reverse complement strand
TTCTTTTTTCTTTATCAGCAAACTGTGGCATCATCTCGCTATGATGAACAATTGGGCCAGCAATGAGCTGAGGGAAAAATGTGACAAATAAAACAAACGAAAAAAAATTCATTTCTTTTACTGAACCTCGATATGAATCGACCAGGTATGCTATTTGCTGAAACGTAAAAAAACTAATTGCAAGAGGTAAAAATATTTTGAGTAGATGGATCTGTGAACCAAAAAGAGCATTGATATTTTCAAGAAAAAAATTTGAGTATTTGAAAAAACCGAGTAAACCGATATTAACGATTATTCCAAAAATAAACAGCAATCGTCGTTTTTTGGGTTCAAGAGATCGAGCCGTATCTCGAGTAATATAAATACTGATAAGATAGTTAAAAAGAATCGAAAACAATAAAATTGGAAGATACACAATATTCCAATAGGCATAAAAGAAGAGAGACGAAAAAGCAAGCCAGATATACGCAAACTGAGGACGAAATTTTTGTAACAAAAAATAGCCCGCAAAAACTACGGGCAAAAATAAAAAAATAAAAATAAATGAGTTAAAAAGCATAACCGCTCTTTTCTATTTTTTTGCTCTCTCTTGATTTTCCAAAAACCATTTATACGACAGTTCAATCCCCTCTTTGAGTTCGACTGTGTGGTGCCAGCCGAGGGAATGAAGGCGTGACATATCGAGGAGCTTGCGTGGTGTACCATCTGGTTTACTCGTATCCCAAACAATTTCTCCATCAAACCCTGTTACTTCTTTTACCATTTCAGTAAGCTCTTTAATAGAAACATCTACACCCGTTCCGAGGTTCATAAAAATCGGTCCTTTTTCATTTTCTTCTTTGGTCGGATTATAATTTTCCATCATAAAAACACAACCATCAGCCATGTCATCGACATAGAGAAATTCACGCTTCGGAGATCCTGTTCCCCAAGCAGTCACATTTGGTGCACCAGAAATTTTTGCTTCATGAAACTTGCGGATCAGTGCTGGCAAAACATGAGAACCATTCAATTCAAAATTATCTTCTGGACCATAGAGATTGGTCGGCATGACAGCAATAAAATTTGTTCCGTATTGACGATTATAACTCTGACACATTTTTATTCCAGAAATTTTGGCAAGAGCATACGGTTCATTGGTCGGTTCAAGAATTCCAGTCAGAAGTGATTCCTCTTTCATCGGCTGCTCAGCAAATTTTGGATAAATACAAGAAGAACCAAGAAACAATAATTTTTTCACGCCATTCACGTAGGAAGAATGAATAACATTATTTTGAATTTGCAAGTTGATATAAATAAATTCTGCAGGTGCGGTACTATTGGCCATAATTCCACCAACTTTGGCAGCCGAAAGAAAAACATATTCTGGTTTTTCGGTCGAAAAAAATTCTGCCACCGCTGCTTGGCTCGTCAGATCAAGCTCCGCATGGGTGCGAAGAACAAGATTGGTATACCCTTTTGCTTGAAGGTTACGAACCAGTGCAGACCCAACCAACCCTCGGTGACCAGCTACAAAAATTTTAGCATTTTTTTCCATAGTGAAGAGTTATGAATATAGGTAAAATTTATTTTTTGATGGAGCTGCAATACGTTTTTACTTTTTTTGCCCGAAGGCACGTAAAGTAAAAATGTATAAAGCGAATCAAAAATAAATTTCACGATTTAAAAGTCTTAATGATGTATAGATGTATATAGGTTAAAATTATTTTTGGAGGATGTTGCAGCCTATAAATTTTTATTTGCATTGGCCGCAGCCACGAGCAAATAAAAATTTAGTAGCGAAACTCCGAAAAAATAATTTTAACCTTTTAATTCCTTAAGCTCTGCCTCAACCATCAGCTTCACGAGTCCCTTAAAATCGACATCGGGTTTCCAACCAAGTTTCTCATGAGCTTTGGTAGAATCACCAAGAAGCAGATCCACTTCTGCTGGACGATAATATCGAGGGTCAATTTCAATAATAACTTTTCCAGAATTTTTATCAATACCTACCTCTTGCTGACCATCTCCTTGCCATTCAATATCAAAGCCCAAAATTTTGCCCGTCTCTTCTACGAATTCACGCACACTGTGAGTCTCACCCGTAGAAATGACATAATCATCCGGTTCGCTTTGCTGGAGCATCAGCCACATCGCTTCTACATAATTTTTTGCATATCCCCAGTCACGTTTGGCATCAAGATTTCCAAGATAGAGTCTTTCTTGTTTCCCTGCTTTTATTTTTGCGAGAGCATGGGTAACTTTTTTTGTAACAAAAGTCCCACCACGACGAGGCGATTCATGATTAAACAATATTCCGTTCACAGCAAAAAGCCCATACGCTTCACGGTAATTGACGGTAATATGATGAGCAAAAACTTTGGCAACAGCATATGGACTGCGTGGATAAAATGGTGTATTTTCGTTTTGTGGTACTTCCAAAACTTTTCCATACATTTCAGAAGAACCTGCCTGATAAAATTTTACATGCCGATCCAAACCTTTGATCGCATCGAGAAGTCGCAGTGTTCCAAGAGCTGTTACGTCAGCTGTATATTCAGGAATATCAAAGCTCACACGAACATGACTCTGGGCACCAAGGTTATACACTTCATCAGGCTGTACTTTTCGTAAAATATCATTGATACAACTTGAGTCAGAAAGATCTCCGTAATGTAAAAAAAGCCGAACATCTTTATCATGAGGATCTTGATAGATATGGTCAATACGACTCGTATTAAAACTACTTGAACGTCGCATGATTCCATGAACTTGGTATCCTTTTGAGAGCAAAAATTCAGCAAGGTATGATCCATCTTGCCCCGTAATACCGGTAATAAGTGCTTTTTTCATATACGTTAGCTTATGTTTTCAAT
>CAYTKU010000022.1:8327-9663 GCA_964438795.1 uncultured Gammaproteobacteria bacterium | reverse complement strand
ATTGGTAGACGCACTACCTTGAGGTGGTAGCGCTCGCAAGGGCATGGAAGTTCGAATCTTCTCCTGAGCACACAACAAAAAAACCGGTCGCCTGAGGCGACCGGTTTTTTGCTTTATGATTTTTTCTATCTAATAAGTAAAAGTTGGTACTTTGAATGTATTTGTATCCAGAGTTTTGATATTGGTTGTATCAAATGTATTTATTTGTGTAATGGGGCACTTGCCATAAGAATCGACCATCACTCCCTTGGCCTCGGCCACACATTCACTTGTGTATGTTATCCCATCTCGGCCACATACAGGTTCACTATCATCACAGGTTGATACTGGTGCACAGAAAGAAAGAGTGGAACATGCGCTATCCGCACAGTCAATAGATCCATTACGATCATTATCAATACCGTCTGTGCAACTATATTCACTAGTTCCACAAGCATTATATTGTGTATAGACACATTTTCCATTAACACAAGCATTTTGTGTACAGGAATTTTTGTCATCACAACCACTTGTACTCGTACATTCTGGTGGTGGAGTGATGGTAATGGTTGGGCATGCACCATTTGATATCACTTTCACTCCATCTTTTTGGGCATAACAACTATTGGTGTATGTTTTGCCATTGGTTCCACATACAGGAACGATTGATTGTTTTGCACAGTCAACAACCAGGATTGGTTCAATGGTTATTGTTGATGTTGGTTTGAGTATGATTGTTGTATCAGGCATTTTTGGTAGTACAAAAGTTGGGCATTGTCCAAGAGATATAACTGCAACACTTACTTTTTGTGCAGCACATGTACTGGTGTAGGTTTTTCCATCTTTGCCACACACAATTTGTCCATCATCCTGACAGGTTGTTGGTGGAGTAAGAGTGGAGGTGGTAGTAGGTGGTACTGTTATGGTTTTTGAAGTATCTGGTAAAGAAGAAGTCGTATTTTGGAGTGCTTCAATCTCTAAAAATTTTGGAGCAAAGATAGTTTTTTTTATGGTTTCGTCTTGGACTTCCTCTGAAAGCGTTTGGATGAGCATTTTGGTTTGCTCAAGAGTTTTTTCGGTTACTGGTACGACATCAAGAAGCAATTTTTGTTGTGCTGGACTTTCTTGTTTGAGTGATTCACTGATTTTTTTGGTAAGTTTAGTTTGTTCAGATAGCACGAGTGGTTTGATTTGTTCTGAAGATTTTTCAGCAAGAGCCGAAAGTTTGATGGTGGTTTGCATGTGTTTTTGAGCCGAGCCAAAATCTTTTTCAGAGAGAGTCTCAAGCAGGAGTCGTTTATTGAGTTCTCCTTCTGCAACATTCATCACTTTTAAAAAGTTTACAGAAAATTGTTCT
>CAYTKU010000022.1:5251-8227 GCA_964438795.1 uncultured Gammaproteobacteria bacterium | reverse complement strand
AGCAAGAAATTTATCTAATGGGAGGGGACTTGGAAGGTCATCAGGAATATTTTTTCCTTGTCGAATTGCCTCAAGTCGTTCATTTTGACGAAGCTCGGCAATATCGAGCATATATTGTGCTTTTTTACTTGGATTGAATGTGACACCAAGACGGAATGATCTCCAGGCTTCTTTGACTTTATACAAAGCACTCCCTGGAAGGATTCCAAGATTATCAGCAGATCCTTCTGCCTCTCCTGCTTGATTTTGCTCAGCAAGGGCTATCATCCCTGCATCACTGAGCGCATAATCAGCAGTGTTATTGGATTCATTGGTTTCATTGATCAAGTTTTCAGCGTCTACGGTCAAGCGTAGAGAGTGAGCGTCTTTTGGTGCAGACGAAAGAGGAAAGCGGATGGTCCATTCATTTTCTTGGGCTTGTTGTCGAATGGTTTCTGCACTCGATTGGGCGCTGATTCCTTGCGGAGACATCCAGGTTGACTGGAGATCAAAATCAGCCAGATCAATATCTGTATTTCCAATATTACGTACTCGAGCTACAATTGAATTTTTTTGTGTAATCACTTGATCAATTACCAAATCAGGTGCAAAAAAGTATTCGTAGGTGTTATTTTGGTATGACATTTCTGGAATTCGGTGATTGTGGTTTATCGTGATTCGAAATCCGACGGCTTGATCAGGAATTTCTCGGACAATGACATCGGTTTGGTATCTTTGGTTTCTGGCCACCATGAGTGCCATGGTATCAAAAGATGAAATGGTTTGTCCTTCATTTCCAATCCATTGAAAGAAAAATGGAACTCCTGCTTCATGCACTGAACGTGGTGCTTGGTTTTGGATAACAACAGGAATAACTCCTGTTCGGATAATTTCAGTGTTTCCTATATCGAGCATGCGAAAATCTGGTCGCGGTGCAACTGCCCAACCATTGTTATTTTCATTTCGTTCGGCAATCGTATTGTCTGGATCAATGGTAAATTCGAGAGAGCCTGCATGTTCTGGTGGAAATGCGCGAGAAAGAGCGTCTGCTCGGACCTCAAAAATCCATTCACGCTCGCTGCGTGGCTGTATCATGAATCGTCTTGCGACAAAATCTTCCCGGTGAGTTTGCCAACCCTCTTCTTGATGCAGCCAACGAGCTGAGAGAACAACTTCTAGAGGATCTGCGGGTATAAAGCCGCTATTGCCTAGGGTAATGGTATAAATATCATTTTCAAAATTTACATCTTTGAAAAATAGTTCTGGTGTATTGACCTGTGCATTCTCTTGGTCTGGTCGAATATTTTGGTTTATTTCCAATCGATCTCCTCGCATCTGTGCTCTTCCCAGCCAATATTGACAACGGATATGTTCAATATTTCTGATTTGATCATTTTGATTTTGATTGACCCCAGGAACAATTCCCATAAGTTGACATTGGGTCAGGTCTGCAGGAGTGGGCTCATCATAAAAATCATAATGTTCTGCTAAGTATCGGCACGCAGATTCTGTGACGTCAGCATATTCACTATTTTCATCAATTTCTTGTCCGAGAAGAAAAGGGATACACTGGCTCAATTGATTGGCATCTCGCAGAATAAAAAATGGGATTGAATCAAATGGATTTTGTGATCGATCCTCAGGTTGTCTTTCTTGGACTGGAGATCCATTTTGTTGGCTTTCTTTCCAAGTTTCATAACCAAATCTTTTGTTAAAAACATTCATAGGTATCCCCAAGAGACCTCTTTGTATTTCTTCCTCAGGTGCATAGGCATCAAGAAGTGCTTCACATTGGTTTGTCCCATAATTGGTCTCAGCCCAATCTTGACAAAAACGTTCTTCTTCTGCGCTGATCTCCACAAATGATTCTCCGCACATTGCTGCTACACAGGTAAATTCATCTTCCTGTGTCATTCGATATGATCGAGCTTCTACTGATCCATCATCAAATACTCGGCGAAGATCTGAACATGATGTGGTACCGAGAAGCAAATCTGCCCATCCATTACATACACGCAGATCACTGGCTCGAACGGTTCCTCCTGATTGGTGAGAGCACATGGTTTGTATACAAGACATTTGGCTGGCATGATTTTGGATTTCGAGTGCTTGACGTTTTTCTGGTTCAGAAAGTTGTTTGAAAGCGTCACTGATCAAGCTTCTCTGGAGGAGAGGACATTCGATTGTTTTGAATTCTTGGGGTAAAATAACATCACACGCTGCTCGTGATTCTCTGCTGAGGTTGGTTTGGTTTGGATTTGGAAGACATCGATATTCATCAATACAACGCTGTTCTACAAATACCGCTGCATCTACATAAGCACAGTCTGCTCTGCCAAAGGTTTCATTTGCCCAATCTCGGCATACGCTCAAGGTTTCTTGGTTCGCCGGATTTTGAGCACACAGAGTCAGTGCGCAATTGTTTTGGTGATCTTGGCTCTGCTCAATGCGTGCAACCGTCAGTCGATCATCCTGAGGATTATTTCTTCCAAAGATTCGGTCAATCAGGCTTGCTTGGGGTATATTAACTTCTGCTGAAGAAACTGGAGTCATGACCAAAAAACAGGCGACGATAATGGTGGAAAAAACCCCTCCCAGGAAGTAAAGACGCTGCATACAGATGATAATAGGAATAAATATTAGATACTAGCCTTAGTATAGCACTTTTTGAGAAAAAAAATAGCCCCAAAGTGTATAACTTTGGGGCTGTTTTTTTGTCTTTCCTAGTGATAAGCCGAATTTTGTCCTTCGACTCGAACTGCGTTCTCGCTCAGGACAAGTCTTACTATTTGCATAATAAATCTTGTACTGAGCGAACGAAGTGAGCCGAAGTAATAATCATTTCTCTTGACCCCTTATTGCTAAAGGGTTCTAACGAGCGAACTTTTCCAGTCAATCTCACTGAGCTTGCATTGAGCGAGCAAAGCGAGTCGAAAGGCTGCTCTTTCTCCAAGTAGGGTTTGTCACACGCTCCTGTCACCAGGGCGTCTGTATCGT
>CAYTKU010000022.1:0-5151 GCA_964438795.1 uncultured Gammaproteobacteria bacterium | reverse complement strand
GCGATTATTTTCTAGAAAAGACTTGAAAAATATAGCAAATTTTGTCTATTTTGTCAAGTTGACCGACGCTCTTTTTTGGAGTATTATAAAAGAAAAATTTTGCTTGTATATGAAACGTTTTCAACTTTTTCTCATGGTGCTTCAAGTGCCGGTAGATTTCCTTCTCCTGCTGTGTGGAGCTATTTCTGCCTTTTTTTTACGATTTACCCCCTGGGCGGTTGGTTTACGAGCTGTTGCCTTTGATCTGACCCTCCTTGAATATATCCAGAGAGCAAGTTGGTTTGCACTCCTGTCTCTTTTGTTTTTTGCACTTCTTGGCCTCTATCATCCCAATCCAAATAAAAAATTAGCTGCTGATATTGTTCGTGTATTTTTGGCTCTTTCCAGTTGTCTCGCGGTTGTTGCCCTCTATATCATGTTTACTCAGCAGTTGTTTGATTCGCGATTTTTGGTGGCAGCGAGTTGGATTTTTGGTATTGTTTATGTAAGTATTGGGCGTATTTGTATGTGGGCCATCAGGCGAATGTGTTTTCGTATGGGAATTGGCCAAAGAAAAGTAGCTATTATTGGTTCTGATCCTGTTGCGAGGGAACTTCAACATGTTTTATCAAGCCAACCTGAACTTGGATATGCACTTACCTATATATTTGAAAAATTTGACGCAAAAACAAAATCTATTTTAGAAAAAAATATTGTTGATGAAATTATTTTTTCTTATCCTCGTGCCCATGAAAAAGAAGCCTTGCAGGCACTTCAATTTGCTGATGCCCATCATATTATTTTCAAGTATTCAGCTGATCTGTTTGCCACGCTTTCTGCCAATACGGCACTTTATCCTATTGGCAGTGTTCCTATTGTGGAGCTCAAACGCACACGCCTTGATGGTTGGGGAGCGATTCTCAAAAGAATTTTTGATATTGCCGCATCGCTCATTCTTATCATTTTGTTTTTTCCCATCATGCTTTTTACTGCACTCGCCATAAAGCTGAGTAGCAAAGGTCCGGTGCTCTTTACCTATAAACGGATTGGAAAATTTGGCAAGCCGTTTACCTATTTCAAATTTCGTTCGATGTATGATGGGGCTCATACCAAACGCTATGATCCGGAGTTTCGAAAAGATGTCAAAGATATCCGGGGTTGGAATGAAAAAAATCCGATTGTAAAGTATGAAAATGATCCTCGAATTACTCCTGTTGGGCGATTTATTCGTCGTTATAGCATTGATGAACTTCCTGAATTTTTTTTGGTACTCCGAGGAAGTATGAGTCTGGTTGGTCCACGTCCTCATGAAAAAGAAGAAGTAGAAAAATACGAAGATGCTCACAAAAAAGTATTATTCTTAAAACCTGGAATTACGGGCATGGCACAGGTCTCAGGTCGAAGTGATTTGGAATTTGACGAAGAAGTAAAGCTCGACGTACTCTATATTGAAAAGTGGAGTTTGCTTTTGGATATTATTATTTTGTTCAAAACTCCTCTTGTCCTGCTCAAAAAAAGAAAAGCTCTATGAAGATTGCTCTCGTGCATGATTATCTGGCGCAAGATGGGGGAGCCGAACGGGTGCTCAAAGCCTTTCATGAGATTTGGCCGAGTGCTCCAATTTTTGTTTTGTTTCACCAAAAGGGTGGTGTTGTGGGATTTGAAAATGCGGATATTCGAGAATCATTTTTAAAATTTCTTCCTTTTGGGAGAACTCGCTATCAGTGGTATTTGCCATGGATGCCTCTCGCTACTGAGCGTCATAATTTGCATGAATTTGATCTTGTTCTTTCTTCGACTAGTGCCTTTGCAAAAGGGGTTTTGACCCGTCCGAATACGCTTCATATTTCGTATTGCCATACCCCGACTCGCTATTTGTGGACGGATACACATGAATATATTGCTGAGCTTCAGTATAATCCTCTTATCAAAGCTTTGCTTCCGAGGCTTATTCATAAATTGCGTATGTGGGATAAGGCAAGTGTTGACCGTGTGGATCAATTTATTGCCAATTCTCGAACGGTCAAAAATCGTATTCAAAAATATTATCGTCATCCGAGTGATGTTATTTATCCGCCTGTGGATACGCATAAATTTTCAGTAAGTACGGCAGAAAAAAAATATTTTGTGACGGGTGGAAGATTGACTGCATACAAACGATTTGATTTGGTGATTCAGGTATTCAATCGACTCGGCTGGCCCCTCAAAATTTTTGGTACAGGACCAAAATGGTGGGGTGATGTTCAAAAAATGGCAAAGCCAAATATTGAGTTTTTGGGTCGAATTGATGATGATGCAAGGGGAAAACTTTTGGCTGGAGCCAAGGCTTTTATTCATCCACAGGTCGAAGATTTTGGTATTACTCCAGTTGAATCTATGGCTGCTGGGACTCCAGTGATTGCTTTTGGTCAGGGTGGGGCTACGGAAACAGTTGTTGCAGGCAAAACTGGTATTTTTTTTGCAGAGCAGTCTTGGGAGTCACTTCTTGACGCTGTGCTCAATTTTGATGAATCTGTTTGGGATCGAAATGCGATTCAAGCTCATGCAAAGAAGTTTGATGTGCAAAACTTTAAACGAGAGATGAAGGAGTATGTGGAAAATAAATATAGAGATTTTTTAGAAATGCAGTCGTATGTTGCGCCTCGGGATTGATATAAGTCCAATCACGTCTTCGGTCCGTACGGGAGTGGGGGAATATACCTATGGACTTTTGAATGCGCTCTTCAATATTGATACACAAAATCAATATTTTTTGTTTTATAATGCTTTTCTCGATGTGACTGACTCTTTGCCACAGTGGAATGCAAAAAATATTCATTTTGTAAAAACACGGTGGCCAAATAAAATTTTTCATACGAGTATACAATTGCTTGGTATACCAAAAATAGATAGGCTGATTGAAAAAAAGAACAATATGAAATTGGATTATTTTTTTTCGCCGAATATTGGTTTTCAAGCTCTTTCAAAACAGACCAAACATATTCTTACGGTTCATGATCTTTCATTTGAAATATTTCCAGAATGTTTTTCTCCGAAAATGCGTTTGTGGCACAGTTTTCTTTCTCCAAAAAAACAATGCCAAAATGCAAACAAAATTTTGACTCCATCTCAAAACACAAAAAGAGATCTTGAATATCTCTATGGTATTGATCCTCAAAAAATACAAGTACTGAATCCTGGTCTTGAAAATACTTTTTGGAATCAAAAGATTGATGCTGATCATGAAAAAAAATTGAAAGAAAAATATTTACTGTCGGGAAAATATATTTTGTTTTTTGGTACTCTTGAACCGAGAAAAAACATTGAAGCAGTTCTTGGTGGATTTGAATTGTTTCAAAAAAAATGTGGAGCAGAGTATAAACTCGTTATTGCTGGTGCGCCTGGCTGGAAAAATACAAAAATTTTGAGTTTGATTGAAAAAAATAAAAATGTTCAGTATATTGGGTATGTCCAACCAGAAGATAAGTCACTTTTGTATTTGGGAGCAAGCCTTTTTGTGTATCCAAGTCTTTATGAGGGTTTTGGTTTTCCTGTGCTCGAAGCTATGGCAAGCGGTGTCCCGGTGATAACGAGTAATCGATCATCACTTCCAGAAATTGCTGAAAATGCTGCATACTTTGTCAATCCATACAATACTTCTGAGATTGCTCTTGGTATGGAGAAAATTTTGTGTGATTTGAATGTGAGTCAATATTTTATTCAAAAAGGAAAAGAACAGGTTCAAAAATTTCACTGGAAAAAAACAGCTGAACAATTTTTATCTCTTCTTGTTTAATACATAAATTATGAATACAAGTGATTTTGATTATTTTTTGCCACCAGAACTCATTGCTCAAAAGTCTATTGAACCACGAGATCATTCGAAGCTCATGGTTATTGATAAACAAACACAGTCAATTGAAGATCGTTTGTTTTTTAATATTGAGCAATATTTGCAGGCAGGGGATCTGCTCGTTTGGAATAATTCTAAAGTTTTTAAGGCACGACTGATCGGAAAGCTCTTAACACAAAATAATCAAGGCCTTTGGGAACACAAACGTGAAGTAGAAATATTTTTGATCAAACCCATGGAAAATGAAGGTGTTTGGCAGGTGCTCGGAAAACCTGGCAAACATATTATGCCAGGGACGCGTGTAGAAATCGCAGGAGATTTTTGGTGCGATGTGATGGTCAAAGAACAAGAAGGAACAATTTTGGTGCAGTTTTTTGGTGCAGGCGAAAAATGTTTGTCTGAAGAAAAAGTACGTGAATCTGCAAATAAATATGGCCACATCCCAATTCCTCCCTATGTCAAAGATGAACCCCATGAGATTGAGGCGTATCAGACTGTCTACTCAAAGCATGAAGGGTCAGTCGCTGCTCCAACTGCGGGTTTTCACTTTACTCCAGAGTTGATTGAACGATTGAAAATAAAAGGAGTAGAGTTTGCTGAAGTCACCCTTCATGTCGGGCTCGGGACATTTCTTCCAGTAAAATCTGAACGAATCGAAGATCATACCATGCACAGCGAGTGGGTAGAAATCACTGAAGAAAATGCTGAAAAAATAAATAAGGCGAAATCAGAAGGAAGGCGAGTGATTGCTGTTGGCACGACTACTGTCCGCACACTCGAAGCGGTTGCGCGTCTTGATCGTGATAAAAACATTCATCATTTTATTCATCCATACCGCGGAGAAGTAAATATTTTTATTACTCCTGGATTTGAGTTCAAAATTATTGATGCATTGATTACCAATTTTCATCTTCCGAAGTCAACGTTGCTCATGCTCGTCTCTGCTCTTGCCAAAGATCGAGAGTTTATGCTTTCGTGCTACAAAAAAGCAGTCGAAGAAAAATATCGCTTTTTTAGCTTTGGTGACGCGATGTTTATTTGTTGAGAAATTGTTGCTTCAATTCGAGAAATCTATCTTCCTTTATTGCTTCCCGAATTTTTTGCATCAGAGAGAGGAAAAAGTGCAGATTGTGCAGAGTCGCGAGGCGATATGCGAGAAGCTCTTCTGCTTTGAAAAGATGATGGAGGTAACTGCGAGAGTGATGCGTACAAGTAAAGCACTCGCAACCTGGATCAATCGGGCCAGTGTCAGTGCGAAATTCTGCTTTGGTAATATCGATGCGATCATTCCACTTGCTGTTCGTATTTTTTCCTTTCAAAATATTTGGGTGCACATAGAG
>CAYTKU010000021.1:6243-9920 GCA_964438795.1 uncultured Gammaproteobacteria bacterium | reverse complement strand
CGTGGGGTATTGGCATTCAAAAGACCTGACTGACGGGCGGTGGTGTCAAGACCATAGGAGTCTGCATGAACAAGAGTAGGACTGAAAACTCCACTACTGAGAGCTATAAAAGAAAAAATGAGAACCATGAAACGCGAAAATTTCATAAAAGGAAAAATTAAATGTCGAGATCAACACCAGCTGTCGATTTGTAAAGACTTGAAATTACAAATGTGGTGATGGCATAAGAGCTCAAAATAATAACGAGGCCAATCACTGCGGCAGTAATCATTTTTTTTGCACTTGCAATATCATCATCATTTCCTCCTGCAGTCATCCACTTGAACCCAGCGTACATGATGATGACCGTTACAATGATTCCAAGGATACCGAGTCCTGTCTTGATGATGTTGGCTGCTGTGATACGAGGGTCAGCGTATGAGAGTCCGGTTTGTTCTCCATATTCAAGTCCAATATCTACCTGAGCAGAAGCATGGACGAGTGGAAAAAAAGAAAAGACAAAGAGTAAAATGGCAAATATTTTATTTTTCATAAAAAGAGGGGGGTATAATTGGTATGAGGGATATGGTAAAAAATACCAGCTCCATCAAATCAACTATCGGGTAAAAAACGGTAAACTCGGGGCACAGAGGAGAGAAGGGGAATTCCCGCTACCTCTCTCCTCTCTCCTCGAAGTTTTTTAAAGACCTTCAGCAACTTCTTGATCTGGATCTGCGCCTGTTTGTTCGGCCAAAGATCCAATAACAAAGTTTGCAATGGCAAAGGCACTCATAATGATAGCCAAACCAATTACACCTGAAATGATCATTTTTTTCGCTTCGCCTACTTTATCGTCATTGCCACCTGCTGTCATCCATTTGAAACCACCAGCAAGGATAATAACTACAGCGATGAGCCCAAGAAGACTGAAACCGATTCGGATAATCCCGGTAATCGTCTCAATAAGCGGTTTGTTTCCAAGCGCTCCATTGAAACCCTCGTCTACTTTTTGAAGACCAAAGGTGTCTGCGTGTGCTAAAGAAGGTGCGAGTAATGCTCCGAAAGCAAATACAGCTACCAATGCAAGCACTGATTTGTATTTGATCACGTTTGTTAAAATTGTATTCACATGTCTCACCCCCTTTCATTGTTAAGATAAAATTTTTTAAAAAATCGAGAAAATTATTTTGCAAGACCTTTTAAAATTGTATTTAGTATAGCATAGGCCCCAAAAATAATAAAGAGACCAATGGTTGAATACAGAAGGGTATTTGTACCACTTTGAACTTTTTCGCTATTTCCTGCAGAAGTGAGCCACAAAAATCCACCATAAACAAAAGTAACAAGCGTAATAGATCCAACAATGCCAAGGAGTACTTGTATGGCGTTTCCTACAATGAGTTTTATGTTGACAGACCCTTGTTTATTACCACCGTCTCGGGCACTTCCACCAATTGGGTTTACGAGTTGAACTTCACTTCCTGCAGGTCTTTGAGCCTGAAGTGGCAGAAAACTTGGAAGAAACAGAAGAGAGGATAAAATGAAAAAACTCACAATACGAAATTTCATAAAAAATATATTAGAGAATACGAAAATCGCTTCCAACCTGGAGAACATTGAGAATAAAGTTGACAATAAGATAAGCGCCAAAAGCTATAATCATCCCAACTACGGCTGCGACCAAAATATCTTTCCCTTTTTTGAATTTTTCTGCGCTTCCAAACGAGAGAATCATGGTAAATCCACCGTAGACAAACATGACAAAAGCAACTGTACCGATAATGGCAAAAATAAACTTGGCAAAATTTATTCCAAGAGTGACAAAGAGATTTATGTCAGCATTTTCTCCAACACATCCATAAGGATCAAAAGCACACCGAGGGAGTATTGCCGGAACCCCCTTTTTTTCTTCATCATAATAACCAGCAGGAGCATTGGTCTGAAAAGTGGTAGTAACCGCCGCATTTACAGCAGCACTTGCACCTATCCCTGCCGCTGGAGCAGCAGGACCAGCAGCTGCACCTGCTCCAGCCGCAGCAGCTCCCGCAGCGGGCAATTGAGCTTGTGCATTTGCAAAAGAAGTGATGCTCAGTAAACCACAGAGAATAAGAAGAGTTGTGCTCAGAGTTCGTTTGAAAATGGTCATAGGCTAGAGAGTTTGTTGTAATGTTTGAGCTGCCGTAATAATAAGCTTGGAATCTCGTTCTTCTTGGTCCTGTACTTCAATGTTATATGGTTTGAGGTATCCTGTAATCAGTTCTCGAAAAGCATTTTGTCCTGCTGCATAATCATTTCCTCGATACCAATTTTCGGCTTGGAGCACTTGCACAGCAAATGGAGAGAGAGGGTTTTCTTCATTTCTTTGCTCTTTGTTGTGAATACGAAGTGCAGAGGGAACCCGTGTTTTTGTACTATAAGCTTTTATATTTTCTGGAGTTGAGAGAAAGCGAACAAAATCCCAGGCTTCGTTTTGACGTTTACTCTTTTTTGGAACTGTTTGTACCCAGTAACTTGCGATATTGGTTGCTGCTTCTGGACTGAGCTGGAGCATTGGAGTCAAAGCTAAATTCATTTGAGGTGCACGAGATTTTATTCGATCATAGTCAAACCCAAATCCAAAATAAAAAACAGATTTTCCTCGAACAAATTCATCAAAAGCATTGTTTTGCGATTCATTCCAAGTATAGGCTTCTTTGTCGCTGCGTGCAAAGTCTGTATAAAATCGGAGGGATTCAAGTGCTGGGGAAATATTTCTTCCTTCATTTTGTGCAAATCGAACAGAACCGTTTTCAATTATTTTTACGCCTTTTTGGGCCAAAAGGAGTGCATAAATATCTGGTGCATTGTCAATATTTTTTCCAGTACCGAGTGCTACGCCTGATTGTAATAAAATATTTTGATCAGTTGGGTCGGTTTTTGTGGTTGCTTTTACTGCTTCTAAAAATTCTTCCCAAGTTGTGGGAGGAGTAGCAATTCCTGCTGTATCGAGAAGGTCTTTGTTGTAATAAAGAGCCATGGTATCTACGGTGAGAGGAAGACCGTAAATTTTTCCACCAAATACCACATCATCTCCCACTGTTTTGAGGTAATTGTTGCGAATGGTCGTCAGAGTCGGCATCAAATTTTGTTCGAGACTTACGGTAGTTTTTGGGTCAAGTCCTCCTGTGGTCTGAATATTGGCAACACTCACGGATGCGGGGATAGTGGAGAGACGTGATGCATGTTTTTGAAGATCACGTACATGAATAGAGATGATATCCGGTCCTACGTCATCTGCGAGTGCGGTAAGAAATTTTTCCTGATATTCCTCGTAGCGAAGCTGTCGGATATTGATGGTAACATACGGTCTGGTTTGTTTGTAGAGAGCTGCGAGTCTCTGGAGTTCGCTGACATTATCAAAAACTGTCCAATAATTGAGTGTTACTGGACGGGAGGCAGCTTGTTGTTCTTGCGTTGGCCCTTTGCAACCGAGACCTGTTGTGACCAAAAGACCCAGGATAAGAAGAAGAGAAAATTTACGCATAGGACTAGAGTGTTTTTATTGGGTTTATTGCTTCAAAAACAAAATTTACCAAAGCGTAACTGCCAAATATGACAAAGATTCCGAGAGCACCATAGAGGATAACATTTCTGGCTTTTTCTACTTGAGAAGCATTTCCTGCAGAAGTGAGCCACAAAAATCCACCATAGACCATCAT
>CAYTKU010000021.1:2348-6143 GCA_964438795.1 uncultured Gammaproteobacteria bacterium | reverse complement strand
AGTAATTCAAAAATTTCTGATCGCATGTTTGGGTCTTTGAGTGCAAAATGAAGAGCTGTTTTCAGAAGGGCGAGTTTGTTCCCAGTATCAAAATAGATGCCTTCGTACTCATAAGCAAAAAAGGGTTTTTTCTTTGCTAGGGTATTGGCAGCATCAGAAAGCCAAATTTCTTTGTCTTTTCCTGCGGTTTGTTTGGCGAGGATTGGCCAGATATCTTTGGTGAGGATATATCTCATACCACCAACAATGAGTCCATGAGGTGACACATCTTCGAGCGGAGGTTTTTCTTGAAATTTGCTTACTTTATAGATATTTTTTCCAAGTGGCTTGCCATAGACATTTCCGTATTTTTTGGACATGGCTTCTTTGTCAGTAATTTTTTGGACACCAATAACTGAAGAATTTTTCGCTTGAAATACTTTGATGAGTTGTTTGATGACAGGTGTGCGAGAGTCAATAATACTGTCTCCATCTGAAAAAGCAAATGGTTCATCACCGATAAATTCGCGTGCACAGAGGAGTGCGTGCCCATTGCCAAGTGGCTCTGATTGGCGTGTATAAAAAAATCGTACTTTTTCGGTGAGGTCAATCAGTGATTGGAGTGCAGAAATTTTTCCTTTTTGGGTAAGGAATTCTTCGAGGTTTCTATCGCGATCAAAGTGATCTTCAATAGCACGTTTTTGAGAGCTGGTAACAAAAATGATTTCTTGTATGCCACTTTCTACCATTTCTTCAACAATGTATTGCAGAACAGGCTTATCTAGGACAGGAAGCATTTCTTTTGGCATTGCTTTTGTTGCTGGTAAAAGCCGGGTTCCCATTCCAGCGACCGTGATTACTCCTTTTCTGACTTTTTGTTTTGCGAACATATTTTCGTATTTAGAGAGGAAAATATTTTTTATGGAGCTGAAATATCTTTTTACTTGTATTGGCCGGAGCCACGAACAAGTAAAAAGACTATGAAGCGAATAAAAAATAAATTTTATCCTGTATACAAAACAAGTATAGCAAAAAAAAAGAAACAAGTAAAAAAAAGATCGCCTGAGGCGACCATTTTTTTAGCGAGGAAGGTATGGCATGAGGCCTGCGATACGGGATTGTTTTATGGCCTTGCCAACTTTACGTTGATGAAGAGCACAGAGGCCACTTCGTCGACGTGGGGCAATTTTGTGGAAAGAAGAAACAAATTTTTTGAGGGTTGTGACGTCTTTGTAGTCCACAATCATTTTATTGTTGGTACAGAAAAAACATTGTTTTTTTTCTGCTGATTCTGGTGTTCTTTTTCTAAAGTTGTTGTTTTGTGGTTTCATAATTTTTTAAAAGGGAATATCTTCTACTTTGATCTCATCATCGCTATTGGTTTGATCGTTTGAATCATTTCCAAAAGTTTGTGATGGGGCTGCATTTGCTTGTGGAGCAGCTGAACCGCGAGGACCATCGAGCATGATCATATTTTCAACAATGATTTCTGTTCGATAGCGTTTCACACCGTCTTGACCTGCCCAATCTTTGGTTTCAAGGCGTCCCTCGAGATATACTCGACGTCCTTTGGAAAGGTATTGTCCTGCAATATCTGCGAGTTTGCCCCAGAGAACACAGTTATGAAATTCTGTTCTCTCTTGTTTTACTCCATTTTGGTCTGTCCAGACGCGACCTGTGGCAACTCCGATAGTGGCAACACTTTGACCACTTGGAGTGCTTCTGATTTCGGGGTCTCTTGTTAAACGCCCAAGAAGGGTAGCACGATTGAGATCCATATAGTTAAAATTAAGGCTTAGATATCATTTTTTCCAAGCAGTTCGTCAAGTTTTTGGTCAATTTCTTCTATGGAAACATCGCTATTTTTTGTTGGTTTGGCTGGAGTTTCTTCTTTTTCTTCAACAGCTTGTACTTCTTCAATAGGTGCTGATGGAGTTTCTTGTGGTACTGCGAGCTCTTCTTTTACAAAATTTGGTTCATTTTCTGTGGTTGTTGGTGCATTTTCTCCAAGATTGAGACTGACTTTTTGGTCAGGATTGTAGATTTTGCAGATAGTTCGAAGAATTTCTGAAATAAGTCGAATTTTCTCTTGAATAACAGTAATTTTTGTTTCTTCTGCTTCAAAAGTAAATACAAAAAAGTATCCATAACGGATATGGCGCATTGGGTATGCAAGGCGACTTTTTCCGTTGAATTCCATATTAAGGTTCGTAGCACCATTTTTTTCGCTTGTTTGTTTGATTTGTCCTGCAACTTCGTGTGCTTCTTCTTCGGTCAGTGTTCCAGGAAGCACTGCAAGCAATTCGTAATTTTTCATAAATAATGAAACGATTTAATTTGACCACTTTAGATACAGAAGTGGAATAAGAAAAGCCAAACAAAAGGCGAAAATGTCTGGACTTTGGTGTCCCAACTATACCGCTCTATTCGTTTTTTGTCAAGAGAGAGCGATAAATGGGTCTTTTTTGATTTTTGTGATATAATTGAAAAAATACTAATTTTTATGAGATATATCAGAGGCGTGACGATTTTTATTCTTTGTTTTGGGGTGATTTTTTCTCCCACTCTTTCTTTTGGTGCTATGACAGGTGGCGGGTATGAGATTTATGGAGATACGTTTTCTGCAAGTGAGGATTCTTTGACATCGAGCAGTGGGTATAGTCTTCATGGGACAGCAGGTGAATTTTTTGCTCAGGATGCGACTGGTGGTGGATATACGCTTCGTGGTGGATTTCAGGCAATGGAAAAAGGGATTTTGATTTTGGACTTTACGACCAATACGATCAGTTTTGGGACGCTTTCGCTCACTCAGGTGGTGAGTACGACGGTAAGTACCACTATATCCACAGATTCTTTGACAGGGTATAGCTTGAGTTTTGATGAAGATGGAAATCTCCGTGATGGTGCAAATGATATCAATGATGTACTCGATGGTTCGGTTACGGCAGGTTCTGAAGAATATGGTATTCGTACTATAGGAGGTGGGGGGGTATTGGTTGTTGATACGGCGATCGCTGATGGCCTCGAAGTCGCTTCTTCTGTCGGGCCTGAAAATGATGAGGAGACTGGGATAAAATTTAGTGCAGGTCTTGCTGGTTCGAGTCGTGCAGGATCTTATTCACATGTTATTACAGCAACGTTGACTGCAAATCCGTAATATTGTATGCCTTTTTCTTTTCGTTTTTTTCTGGTTTTTTGTGGAGTTTTTTTTGGTATTTTATTTTTTGGTCAAAATGTTCAAGCTTTTTCTGTTTCCCCTTTGCGACATACAATGGTCGTGGATCCTGGAAAAACCGCTGTTGCTGAAGTAGAAGTGTTTAATATTGAAGATACGGCGATAAAACTCGTTCCAGAGATAGATGCTTTTCGTATTCATCCTGATACGGGACATGCTCAGTTTGGTGAAATTGATGATGCAAAAGGTTGGATTGTGGTCAATACGAATGAATTTACTTTGGGTCCAAAAGAAAAAAAGATTGTTCGTTTTACGGTCAATGTACCTCCTGGTACTGTGCCTCGATCACATTATCTTGGTTTGTTTTTGAAAGAAAAATCATTTAATTCACAAATTGCGATTGGAAAACGTATTGGAACACTTCTTTTTTTGCATGTAGGTGGTGATGTTCAAGAAAAAATGGAGTTACAAAATTTTTCTATTTTAAAAACAAAAACAAAAAAGTTAGTTTCTATTCAAACAATAAATACTGGAAGCATTCACTTGATACCCGCAGGAACGATTGAATTTTTTAATATTTTTGGAAAAAAAGTTGCTGAAAAGCAAGTAAATTTTGAGGGAAGAAAAGTCTTGCCTGGTGG
>CAYTKU010000021.1:0-2248 GCA_964438795.1 uncultured Gammaproteobacteria bacterium | reverse complement strand
GTGGCATTTTGTTTGCGGTCTTTATTTTTTTTCCTTTTATTTATGTATTGGCTGAGGATCTCAATGTCAATGCGACGGTACCTGCGATTTGTGGAAATAGTGTGGTAGAGGGGGCTGAAACTTGTGATGATGGAAATACGGATAATGGAGATGGGTGTTCGTCTGTTTGTTCTGTCGAGGGTGGTGGGGGCAATGGTGGTGGAGGCGCTGCTGCACCTGATCCGGTCGTTCCTCCACCTCCTGCAGCTCAATGTGGAAATGGAATAGTTGAAGCAGGAGAAGCCTGTGATGATGGCAATAATATTGATGATGATGCTTGTAGCAATGCCTGTGTTTTGCCTGTCTGTGGAAATGGTATAAGGCAGGGAAATGAACAGTGTGATGATGGAGATTTGGATGCGGGTGATGGTTGTAATGATCAATGTATTGTTGAGGCTCCTGCTGTCTGTGGAAATGGAGAAAAAGAAGGTGATGAACAGTGTGATGATGGTAATCTCGATAATGGAGATTTTTGTTCTGATCAGTGTGTTCCTACACAACCAATTTGTGGAAATGGTGTGCGAGAAATCAATGAAATTTGTGATGATGGAAATGTTCAAAATGGGGATGGCTGTTCGGCTGTTTGCCAGGTAGAGATTCCGGGTGCTGTCTGTGGAAATACTGTCGTAGAAAATGGTGAGCAATGTGACGATGGGAATCAAGTGGGGGGAGATGGTTGTACAAATCTTTGTCAAATAGAAGTAGGTCCTGTTTGTCGAAACGGTATTCGAGAAGGAAATGAGCAATGTGATGATGGAAATAATATAAATAATGATGGCTGTGATAATGTGTGTCGGTTTGTTCCTGTGCCAGGAAGTATTTGCGGAAATGGTGCAAGAGAAGATGGTGAACTGTGTGATGATGGGAATCAAGCGGGTGGTGATGGATGTAGTGCTGTATGTCAAATAGAGGTGGTTGGTGAAGCGCCGATTGCTGATATTCCACTCATCCCGGTGGATCCAGATGTACCGGTTGTTCCTGATCCAGAAGTGATTGATCCTGAAAATTTTGAGCCACCTGCTCGGGTAGATGATCTGATTGAAGAAAATTTTTTGGAAGAAATAAATAAGATTGGTGAAGAAATAAATAAGATTGAGGCTCCAAAAATTGGCACGTCTACTGCTCTTTTTGCACAGGTGAGTAGGGACCAACCGCTTGTAAAAAATATTACTCAAGTCGCACAGAATCTTGGAAAAAATATTTCGAGTGGAGCAAAATTTGTTGTTGATCAGGGAAAATTTGTAGCACAGGTCGTAGAAGTGGTCGCAGATAATCCACAAGTAGAACAAACAACGAAAACCGTGATTGCTCCGACTACTGCCGCAGTGGTGGTGGCTGCTGTGGCACCATCTTTGGCAAGTATTGTTGTTCCTTTTTTCCAGTTTGTATTTTTTCAACCACTTCTCTTGTTTGGGCGAAAAAAAAGAAAAACCTGGGGGCAGGTATATAATAGTTTGACGAAATTGCCGGTTGATCTTGCTTTGGTCCGTTTGCTCGATGGAAAAACAAAAAAAGTTTTGCAGTCGCGTGTTACTGATATTCAGGGAAGATATTTTTTTATCACAGAACCTGGAAATTATTTAATTGAGGTGACCAAGCCAGGGTTTGCTTTTCCTTCAAGTCTTTTGGCGGGAATAAAAAGTGATGGCAAGCTCCTGGATATTTATCATGGTGAGGGGGTTGAAGTTACAGAAAGTGGCATTGGCATAACACCAAATATTCCACTTGATCCTGCTGGAGCCAATAAGACACCAAAACGTATTGTGTGGGAAAAACGCTGGAAAGTGATGCAGCATATCATTGCCCTTTCTGGAATTATTTTGACGCTGATTGCTCTCTATATTGCGCCTGTTTGGTATTTGTATGTATTTTTGGGTATCCATGTGCTTGCCTATTTTGGTTTTATGCGTTTTGTGAAGCCAAAGAAACCGACTGGTTGGGGATTGGTGTATGAAAAAGATTCACAAGAACCACTCGGGAGTACTGTCGTGCGACTTTTTACGAAACAATATAATAAGCTCGTCTCTACTCAGGTGACAGACAAAAAAGGACGATATGCATTTTTGGTTGGACCGAGTGAGTATTATGTAACGTATGAGAAAAAAGGATACAAGCCCGTAAGCTCGGAAAGTTTGATCATTGAGCAAAATGAAACAGATGCGATCATTAAAGAAAAAATAGGACTTGAAAAAGTATAAAAATGTTTTTT
>CAYTKU010000020.1:6957-10002 GCA_964438795.1 uncultured Gammaproteobacteria bacterium | reverse complement strand
TTTATGGCTGCAACGATTGGGCGATTGACTGGTAAGCCTGGAGTTTGTTTATCAACTTTGGGGCCTGGGGCAACCAATTTTGTGACGCCTGCTGCGTACGCTACGCTCGGTGGAATGCCAATGCTGATGATTACGGGGCAAAAGCCAATCAACAGCAGCAAGCAAGGACATTTTCAGATAGTGAATACCTGTGAAATTTTTGCTCCAGTGACAAAATTTACCAAACAAATCATCAATGCCAACCAAGTTGCTTGCCAGGTGCGGGAGGCTTTTCGTATATCAATGGAAGAACGTCCTGGTGCAGTGCATCTTGAGCTTCCCGAAGACATAGCCGCAGAAGAAGCTGATCAAACCGAGCTCTTTTCTGTAGAAAAACCGCGTCGACCGGTGGCTGAAGAAAAGGCAATTGCAGCGGCGGTTGATATGCTTTTGCAGGCCAAAAGACCCCTGCTCCTTTTGGGCGCTGGTGCTAATAGAAAGACTATCTCCAAAATGATCGGTGATTTTGTCGATTTGACGGGCATTCCATTTTTTAATACACAACTTGGAAAAGGGGTTTTGGATGAGAGACATCCCTTGTATATGGGTTGTGCTGCACTTTCGAGTGGTGATTATTTGCATTGTGCGATTGAAAAAGCTGATTTGATTATCAATATTGGACATGATGTGGTAGAAAAGCCGCCATTTATAATGAAACGAAATGGTCAAAAAGTGATTCATATAAATTTTTATTCTGCCAAAGTCGACAATATTTATTTTCCCCAGCTGGAGGTCGTGGGAGATATTGCCAATGCTCTGTGGCAAATGAAACAATTGCTCGCTCAGCAAGAAGCCTTGAATTTTGATGCTACTTATTTTCAAAAAGTAAAAACAAAAATCGAAGAACATATTGCTCGGGATGAAAACGATACGAGATTTCCTTTGGTACCGCAGCGAGTCGTATCTACTGTCCGAAATGTTTTGCCAGAAGATGCGATTTTGGCGCTCGACAATGGTATGTACAAACTTTGGTTCGCTCGAAATTATAAAGCGTATAATCCCAATACATTTCTTCTTGATAATGCTCTGGCTACTATGGGAGCAGGTCTTCCTTCGGCTATGGCAGCCAAGCTGTTGTTTCCTGAAAAAAAAGTTGTGGCTTTGTGCGGCGATGGAGGATTTATGATGAATTCTCAGGAAATTGAAACAGCGATTCGTTTTGGTCTAGATTTGGTGGTGGTAATTCTCAATGATTCAGGCTATGGAATGATCAAATGGAAACAAGAGGGAATGGGTATGGAGAATTTTGGACTCGAATTTCAAAATCCAGATTTTGTAAAATATGCTGAAAGTTATGGTGCACATGGATACCGAGTGACGCACGTTGATGAATTTGCAAAGCTTCTCGAAGAATGTTTGAATAAAAAAGGAGTACATGTGATTGAAGTTCCAATAGACTATAGCGAAAACGTAAAAGTATTTACCAAAGAGCTCAAAGAAAAAAGTTGTGAAATTTAATTTTGATGCCTATGCAATCAGTAAACCCAACCACAGAAGAAATAATTGCGCAGTATAGTGAACTCGATGAAGTGCAAGTTGAAAATAAAATTGCTTTGGCACAAAAAGCCTTTGAAAGTTGGAAACAGACTACTTTTGAAGAGAGAAAAACAAAAATGTTGGATCTGGCTGCGATTCTCAAAGAAAAAAAACGAGAAATCGCTCAGATTGCTACTCTTGAAATGGGTAAACCTATTGTTGCCGCAATTGCCGAAGTAGAAAAATGTGCGCTTCTGTGTGACTACTACGCCGAAAATGCTGAAAATATTTTGAAGGAAGAATATATCAAGAGTGATGCTGGAGAAAGCTTTGTGCGTTTTGATCCAATTGGTATTGTACTTGCTGTTATGCCTTGGAATTTTCCCTATTGGCAGGTTTTTCGTTTTATTGTTCCTGCGGCGATGGCTGGCAACGTAGGACTGCTCAAGCACGCCTCGAATGTTCAGGGATGTGCGCAGATGATGGAAAAAATGTTTTTGGAAGCTGGTTTCCCTGAAGGGATCTTTCAAAATCTTTCGATTGGTTCAAGCAAAGTTGAGGGGTTGATTCGTGATAGCCGTATAAAAGCAGTAACGCTGACAGGCAGTGAATATGCAGGGAAAAAAGTTGCTGAAGCTGCAGGAAGTGAAATCAAAAAAACCGTACTTGAGCTTGGTGGAAGTGATCCATTTCTTGTCCTGGAAGACGCAGACTTGGATCTGGTTGCTGCCCAAGCTCCAAATGCACGTCTCCAGAATTGTGGTCAGAGTTGTATTGCTGCCAAGCGTTTTATTGTTCACAAAAATATTGCCGAAGAATTTCTTGCGAGGTTCAAAACAGCGTTTGAAAATTATGTGGTAGGAGATCCAATGAATGAAAAAACGCAGATGGGCCCAATGGTAAATGCTGGTGCTCGAGAAGAAATTGATCGTCAGGTGCAAGAATCTATTGCCAAAGGTGCAGAATTGGTAATAGGTGGAAAAATAATTGGCGAAAAAGGATTTTTTTATGCTCCAACTATTTTGTCCAACGTGAAAAAAGGAATGCCTGCTTACGACGAAGAAATTTTTGGGCCAGTAGCCTCAGTGATTGTTGTAGAGAGCGAAGAAGAAGCGATTCGTGTAGCCAATGACACACCGTTTGGTCTGGGAAGTTCGATTTGGACTCGTGATATTGAAAAAGCAAAAAAACTCGCTTCGCAGATTGATGCCGGAAGTGTCTTTATCAACGGCATTGTAAAATCTGTGCCATCCCTGCCATTTGGTGGAGCCAAAGTTTCTGGTTATGGCCGAGAACTCTCGCATTATGGCATTAAGGAATTTGTAAATATCAAAACTGTCTGGATAAAATAACGCAAATATGAAAAAAATCTTCTTCGCAGTTTTTTTGCTTATCATTATTGCTTTGGCTATTTTTGCTTTTGTATATAGGAAAAATTTGGCAGGAGTAAGGCCTGTTTTTCAAACTCCACAAGAAAGTATTGTGGATATTTTGGAAAATACTGCCACACAGACTCCCGAGGCAAGTATT
>CAYTKU010000020.1:0-6857 GCA_964438795.1 uncultured Gammaproteobacteria bacterium | reverse complement strand
GGGCTGGTGGCTTCCTCACTCATATTTCCTTATAAAATTGTAGATCTTCCAAATGGGGGTAGGCATGAATCTCGAACGCTTCTTTTTGACAAAGATGGAACACTTTTTGTTTCGATTGGTTCAACCTGTGATGTCTGTAATGAAAAAGATGATCGAATCAGTACAATTATGAAAGTAGTAATAGAAGACACGAACAGTGGGCCAGTCGGACGACTCGAACATTACGCCAAAGGGCTACGCAATGCAGTTTTCATGGCTACACATCCGAACACTGGAAAAATATGGGCAACTGAAATGGGTCGAGATAATCTTGGTGACAATATTCCACCAGACGAAGTCAATATTATTGAAGAAGGAAATGCTTCGACTGGGCTCAGTATAAAAAACTATGGCTGGCCAAATTGCTATGGAAAAAATATTCACGATACTGTCTTTGATAAAAATACCTATATTCGCAATCCTTGCATGGAGCCATTTGAAACTCCTTCGCATATAGACCTTCAAGCCCATTCTGCTGTTCTCGGACTCGCTTTTGTGCCGAGTGGTTCTGCATGGCCAGAGGAATACTGGAATAATCTTTTTTTGGCTTATCATGGCTCCTGGAATCGGACAGTCCCAACTGGATATAAAGTAGTGCGCTATCAGCTCGATGCCGAGGGGAATCCAAAGAATACTGACACCTTCGTAGAAGAAGATTTTGTCAGTGGTTGGCTGAAGGGTGGCAAAGAATCCTATGGAAGACCAGTTGATCTTTTGGTGCAAAAAGATGGAAGCATTTTTATCTCTGACGATAAAGCGGGTCTGATTTATAAAGTGAGTGTGAAAAAATAATTTTACTCTATGGTTAAAAAACTTTTGTTTGGAGTTATTATCTCAATGGCTTTTGTTTTGTTTTCTTTTGCGCAATATTATGAAAGTGTGTCTGCACAAGAGGCAAATATATCGGAAGAAAAAATCGATAACTATAACATCTTGATGCGTGTTGAAAAAAATGGTGATTTGTTTGTCTCGGAGAGGATTGATTATAATTTTGGACAGCTGCAAAGGCATGGTATATATCGAGACATACCGCTTACTCTCACTCATGACAAAAAAAAATCAAAACTCAAAATTACAGATATTGCTGTAACTGATGAAAGTGGAAATCTCGCTCCCTTCACTATCGACAAAACTCGACAGAATTTGCAAATAAAAATTGGGGACGCCGATGTATTTATTACAGGGAAGCAGAGTTATATCATTGATTATTTGGTCAAAAAACCATTTGTATTCATGCCAGGTTCAGATAGGCTGAGCTGGAATGCGGTTGGAAGTTTTTGGAAAGTACCAATCGAGAATGCGACGGTAGAAATAAAAGTTGATTCAGAGTTGAATTCTGCACTGCAAAATGTGGATTGTTATGTTGGTTCATGGGGGAGTACGCAGCCCTGTAATGTGACAGAGAGTGGGCTTCTGTATAAAGTTTCAAATTTGGAAAGTTATAGCGGGGTAACGGTTGATCTCGATTTTAAAAAAGGCACAATTCCACCCCCAACACGAGAAGAAATATTTTTTGCTGCACTTAAAAAATGGTGGGGAGTCATTATACCGATTCTTGTTTTTATTTTTCTCTACCGGCATTGGTCACGTCATGGACGAGATCCAAAAGGAAGGGGAACGATTATCACGCAGTTTGATGCACCAGATAAAATTTCTTCGGCAGAAGTCGGAGTGGTACTTGATGAAAGGGCTAATAACAAAGACATTTGGTCCAGTCTCATAGACCTCGCAATTCGTGGATATCTCAAAATCACTAGGCTTGAAAAAAATGGAGTCTTATCCTCTGAAGATTATCTTTTGGAGAGAAAAAAGGGGATAGAAGGTTTACAAAATGAATTTGAAATTTTGCTCTTGCAGTCTTTGTTTAAAAAACAAACAGAGACTCCTTCGCTACAAAGTCTCAAAAAAGTATTTCAAAAAAAATCACAAGAAACGGTAGAAGAACTTGTTGAGTCAGTAAAACTCAGTGACTTGAAATACAAATTTGCATCAGACCTCACCAGTATAAAAATGTCTTTGTACAAAGAAGTGGTACAAAAAGGTTATTTTCCAAAAAATCCTGAAACAACCAAAGGAATTTACCTGGGAATTGGTATATTTGCTCTTGTGATCACTGTTTTTTGTACAGGATTTTTTATCAGTTTTGATTATATCGTGCTTTTTATCAGTTTGATTCTTTCTTGTTGCCTTATTTTGATCTTTAGTCCTCTTATGTCACGAAGAACTCCCAAGGGAGTCTTGGCCAAAGAACATATCTTGGGATTGAAAAGTTATTTGAATGTCGCAGAAAAAGATCGAATAAACTTTCATAATGCACCTGAAAAAAATCCAGCCACTTTTGAAAAATATCTCCCCTTTGCCATGGCTCTTGGAGTAGAAAAAGAGTGGGCCAAACAATTTGAAGATCTTTCTTTGAATAATTTTTCTTGGTATAGTTCGAGTGCTGGTTCGAATGTCAGTAGTATTGCTTTAGTAAGTAGTTTGTCGAGTTTTTCAACGGCAGCCAATCAGACACTGAATGCGACCTATTCATCAGGTGGAGGTGGTGGATCTGTTGGTGGAGGCGGGGGCGGTGGGGGTGGCGGAAGTTGGTAATAATATTTTATGCCTACACTACGAACACGATTCAAAAAAGAAATTATAGTAGAATTTTTGGTACCAAAACGTCCTTCGGATAAAGTCATTATTTTTTGCGATGGTATGCCTGGTGTGCCAAATAAACGAGCGCTTCTCGAGTTTTTTGTCAAAAAAGGCTACTGGGTATTTCATCCGCGCTATCGTGGAACCTGGGAAAGTGGGGGAGAATTTTTGCAAAAATCACCGCACCAAGATATTTTGGATATTATAGATGAGCTTCCAAAGGGCTTTACAAGTATATGGGATAGAGTAAGATACAAGGTAGTCTCCAAAAAGATTTTTATTATTGGTGGAAGCTTTGGTGGGGCCGCAGCGCTTCTCGCTTCAAAAGACCCGAGAATCACCAAGATTTTGGCAATTTCGCCTGTGGTCGATTGGCAAGCCCCAAGTAAAGATGAACCTCTGGATTGGTTTTTTGAGGTGGTAAAAGGTGCGTTTGGAGAAGCTTACCGAATGAAACGGAAAAATTGGAATAAACTCAAAACAGGTACATTTTATAATCCAATTTCTGAAATTAAAAAAATGGATGCAAAAAAAATCATGATGATCCATGCCAAAGATGATACGGTCGTGAGCAGTAAGTCAGTAGAAAAATTTGCAAAAAAAGTTGGGTGTAAATTTATCTTGTTAAAAAAGGGTGGGCATCTCTCTACCAAAATCATTTTGCAAAAACAATATTATAAAAAAATAAAATTATTCTTTAACTCTTAAACTCTATGTTTAAAAAATTCAAGTGGTTTTCCGTTGAAAATGTGTGGCAGAGTCTTCAGGCTCTTTTTATGAGATTTCCACTGGTGGCGCTCAGTAGCCTGGTTGCAACTGTGTGTGGAATTATTTTGATCAAGAGCTATGACTGGACCCTCAGTGATTCTGTCGAGAGTATTTTGACCAAGATACTTCTCATGGCAGTGCTGGGTTTTCCACTTCTTACAGCCTTGGTACTCATGTCAGAAAAGTTCAAATGGAAATCGTCACATCATTATTTGGCACAAATTTTTGGACTCATTCTTTTGGGCATATATTATTTTTTTCTTCCAGAGAATATTGAAAATTTTGGCATGGTCGAAGGATCTCGTCTCTTTATTTTCAATGTTGTCACATACTTGCTTGCCCTTTCTCTGCCATTTTATGAGAAAAATCATTCACTCAAATTTTGGCGTTTTGTAGAGACAGCTTTTGCACGTCTTGTGGTTGCTGTGTTTTTTAGTGCAACACTCTATGCTGGGATTGCCCTTTCTTTGGCTGCGATTGATTATCTTTTTTCTGTGAGAATTGATGGAGATTGGTACGCACAGGTGGGGACTGTGATTTTTGGAATTTTTGGAGCGTGGTTTTTTCTCGCAGGATTTCCTCGTGTCTCTGATTCTTTTCCAGAAGTTGTAGAAAAGAGCAAGGTACTGCGTATTTTCGTAGAATATATTTGTGTTCCCCTTCTGTGTATCTTCTTTGTTATTCTCTATGTATATCTTGGTCAAATTGTGTTCCTCTGGAATTGGCCAAAAGGGGGAGTTGCCAATTGGATTTTGGGATTTTCCAGTGCGGGAGTTTTGGTCTACATTTTGGCCTATCCTCTTCTTCAAAAAACTGAATATCCCTTTTTGAAAAAATTTTTCCGTGTTTTTTTTGCTCTGGTTTTGCCCATGGTCGTGGTACTTTTTATGGCACTCAGTATCCGCCTCAAAGAATATGGCGTGACCGAAATGCGCTATCTTGTTGCCCTCGGGGGTATTTGGCTTTTCCTGAGTTCTCTTTATTTTCTTTTTTCCAAGAACAAAGAATTGAAAGTATTGCCGTACCTTGCTGCAGGGTTTCTTTTCTTTTCAAGCTTTGGCCCTTGGAGTATGTATGCTGTTTCAATAAACAGTCAGTATACTCATCTTGAAAAACTTCTTGTGCAATATAACTTGCTTGAGAATAATAAATCCAAAGCAACAACAGACGAAAATGCAATTCCAATTGAAGACCGTGCGAGTATCTACTCCAAAATACAATTTATTGCCAGCCGTGAACAAGAAGGAAAACTGCACGAATGGTTCCCTGAGGCTGCTTCCAGTACTGAAAATACTCGTCTGTATTATAATTTTGCAGATGAAGCAATGCAGACTTTGCAGATTACGAAATATTATGATTATCAGAGATATCAAGATTCTAACTACATGTATTTAAATGCTGTTTCGCCAAGTGGTATAACTGATATATCTGGTTTTGATACACTTCTGAGTACGGTATATATATATGAATATGATGAATCGATTCAATCTGAAGAAGTAAAACCAGCGATCTACAAAGTTGCCTCGACAACATATAGTTTTGTATTAGACAAAGATACTCTCAAAGTCTTGGAAAATGATCGTGAAATTATCAATCATGATTTACGTGTATATCTCACTGACTGGATAGAGAAATTTAGTAGTTCAAGAGGGGTGACCAGTGATGGATCGATGGATGTCACGGTTCAAACTCCAAATAAACGATTTAAATTTATTTTGAATAATTTAAATCTCGAAAGAAAGACTGAAAATGATAATTGGAATATCCGAAGTGGGGATCTGAATGTTCTTATTGATAACATCAAATAGACTTTGGACACAAATTTTTAAAGAGGGTATAATGAAAATACCCTCTTATTTTTTTCTCTTTTTCTATGACAAAAGGAATATTCCTCATGTTTGTGGCCCTTCTGGCGATCATTTTGGGCATTGTCTTTTTTGGTTTACCAGCTGCTCAAGCACCTTCAATTCCTATCGTAATACTTCCTACCACCACTCCCACTCCGGAAGTAACTCCCTCAAGCACTGTGGATCTTCCTGATACAACTTCGCCTAACCTGCGAAACTTGAATATAGGGCCAAACGATCTGTTCGCTGCCCCCTATGAAGTGACAGGAGAAGCAAAACTTTGGTATTTTGAAGCCAGTTTCCCCGTGAAACTTCTCGATAGTAGCGGAAAAGAGGTTCTGGTTGGATATGCCTCTGCTCAAAGTGATTGGATGACCACAGAATTTGTGCCGTTTAAGGTAACCTGGACGACTCAGGGAGAGCCAACTACGGCTACCGGTACACTTGTTTTGCAAAAAGATAATCCATCCGATCTGCGAGAGCTGGATGAAGTGGTTCAGATACCGGTTCGTTTTGAAATAAAGGATGGTGCTATTGGTGGATGTGTTGTGAGTGGTTGTAGTTCACAGGTATGTGGTGAAGAGATTGTAACCACGGATTGTATGTACCGAGAAGAATATGCTTGCTACCAAAAAGCCAAGTGTGAACGGCAGGAAAATGGAAAATGCGATTGGACACTGACATCGGACATTAATGCTTGTTTAGAACAGTATAAATAACATTCATGAAAAAAGAAGTATTTTTTGAAAAAGAAATTTTGGGGTGGTTTGAACAGCATGGCCGCAAGTATTTGCCGTGGCGCAAAAAAAATATCACAGCCTATGAAGTGTGGGTAAGTGAAATCATGCTTCAGCAAACACAAGTCTCACGAGTCATTGATTATTACAATCGTTTTGTAGAAAGATTTCCCACGGTCTTTGATTTGGCAAAAGCGAGCTGGGAAGAATTTTATCCCTATTATGCAGGACTCGGGTACTACAACCGAGGGCGTAACATGCTTCAATGCGCTAAGGTCGTTGTAGAAAAATATAAAGGTTTTTTTCCTAAAAACAAACAAGATTTGATTGATCTGCCTGGTATTGGAGAGTATACGGCGAGTGCTATTTTGAGCTTTGCTTATAACAAAAATGAACTTGCCAAAGATACCAATATCAAAAAAGTGTTTGGAAGATATTTTGCTGGAGGAAAAAGTGAAAAAGTAGATTTTGAATCTCTGGAAAATAAACTCATCGCCCCCAAAAAACAGCTCAACGCTGCAAGTATGGATTTTGCCAGCAGTATCTGTATAAAAATTCCTCGTTGTGGTGAATGTCCTCTGCGAAAATACTGTGAATATTATCAAACAGATGGAAAAAAAGAAGTAACGCCAAAAAAAACAAAAGAAATTTTTCCTACTCGTGATGCAAGTGTTGTATTAACTCTCCACAAAAATCATAAAGAATATTATTCGGTGAATAAAAAAAACTACAAACCATTTTTATTGTCTTCTCAATATAATACCCGTGAATCCATCAAAGAATATTTTCAGTCAAAATATGGCCTCACACTCGCGGTTCGTCCACC
>CAYTKU010000019.1:0-10463 GCA_964438795.1 uncultured Gammaproteobacteria bacterium | reverse complement strand
TAATATTCTCTACCTCAAAACGCCGCAGTACGTCCACACATCCCCCATAGTGATCTTGATCTGGGTGCGTGACCATCAAATAATCTATACTACGATCACGTGGATCCATCACTCTCCCGAGAGCCTCCAGAATACGTGAATCAATAGCACAATCGACCAACATCTGTGTCCCATCTCCCCACTCAATAAAACTTGCATCACCTTGGCCAATATCCAAAAACGTAATTTTGATTGGAAGATCATTTGATTGTTCTGAGACTTGAATGTTTTTTTCTTTGCCAAAATTTTTTTCAAACAATGCCTGTATATCTTTGCGTCCAAAAAAAAGCAACATCAAAAGTGCAAAAAATAAAATACCAAGTAAAATCCAAAGCCGGTGTTTCATAGCAGATGGGTTTTTTGTTGTGTTTTGGTAATAAAACAAATCAGATACAGATAAAAAAGGACCAGGAGAAAAAAAGAAATCTGAATCTCAATCGAAGCAAATGAAAGTCGACTAAAAAATTTTACCACTTCTACAATATATGACAACCCCCAATAGGTAATGAGCGCAACCCCCTCGGCGACTGGCCAAAAAATAAAACTCAAAACAAGCGTCACAAATCCAAAGAACATCATCCACGGAATCAGTGGCAAAATCAAAATATTGACCACAGGTGCTACCACTGAGAGCCGCTCAAACTGAAACAAAATCAGCGGGAGAGTAAAAATAATCGCTGACATGGTAGAGACCAGAGACTCACGCACATTCAAAAAATTTGGAATCTTTTGACAATATTTTTCGAGGAGTGGTGACAGATACACCAGCCCGCAGGTCGAAAGAAAAGACAGCTGAAACCCGGCATCCCAGAGCAGTACAAAAGGGCTGTGCAGTGCCATCAGAGTGACGGTCAGCACAAGCACATTGTCTATACGTGAAGCGCGTCCCATTTGCCGTGCCACCAAGACCAAAATTCCCATGATGCCCGCTCTGACCACCGAACTACTCGCTCCAGTAAAAATCACAAACACCGCGATCCCAATGAACACGAGCCAAAAGGCATATTTGCGTGGTACTGAGCAAAAGATCAACATCGAACTGAGAAGCGTAGCAATAATAGTAATATTGAACCCGGATACAGCCACGATATGTGTAACCCCAGTGCGGTTAAAATCCTCGCCCAGGCTCCCCAGTCCCCCACGATACCCATACAGGATCCCGGCCACAAAACTCGCATAGGGTTCATGCCAGAGCAGGGAAATATTTTCTGCAATCGGTGCTTTGAAATCATAAATAAATTTCCACAGATTATTTTTTGGTTCTCCTTCTCGTGCTTCAAATTTTGGGGATGGACAGACACTCCAGATTCCTTGCACTGCCAAATATTTTTCATAGTGAAACTTTTCAATCGGTTCTGGTGTTTGGAGTTTGCAGGTAACCATGGCTTTTTGTCCATACTCATAACGCGGATAGAGCGGGAGTCCGAGCAAAATTTTTCCATTTACGACTTCGCGATTTTCTCCTTGAGATATTTCTTCTACACGAAAAATATAATTTACTTTTCCTTCTCGCACATCTGGTTCACCCGCAACCACACCGTACAAAGTAGCCTGTTGTCCATGATAAAATGTGAGATTATTTTTTTCTAGAGCAGGAATAGCAGAATTGACCCGGAGCATCCCGAGCATCACAAACAGAAAACACAGCAACAAAAATCGCACAGGCTTTTTTTTCCAAGATAAAAAAACAAAAAATCCACTCGCAAGTGTGGAATAAAAAACAAGAGACGGAAAAAATTTTTCTTCTTCAAAAGAAAGAAATACAATCCCAAGAAGAAAACAAAAGCAAAACACCAAAAATGTTTTGCTTTTCGATTGCAAAATTGTATCCATGAATCCCCCCTTCATACAGCTTGAAATAATTACATTTCAAAAACAGTTTTGTCACCAATGATCATGCGATGGCCTTCCGATTCTTTTCCTTTTCTCTTTATCAGTTGCACTTTTTTTCCAATCAGACTATCGGTAATAGAAATAGGTACGTCAATCATCGCATTATCAAGAATAATAGAATTTTGTATATTTGCCTGGTGAATTTCTGTTCCTGGTCCGACTGTTATATATGGTCCCAAGATACTCTCATCAATAATACAATTTTCCCCAATAATCGTCGGCCCAATAATTTTTGCCCGGCTTCCAACACGAGACCCTGTACCAACATGAACATTTCCGTATATTTGAGCTCCAGGTGCAATAGTTCCATGATTAGGAAATTTTTCACTGTCCATATTATCCAGGAGCAACTTGTTGGCGAGCAACAAATCTTCACATTTTCCTGTATCTTTCCACCACCCAGTAATTTCTTTATACCCTACTTTCATTTTCTTTTTCAAAAAGTACGAATGAATATCTGAGATTTCATATTCGCCGCGCGCGCTGCGTTCAATATTATCAAAGGCATCAAAAAACACATCACCTTTGTAAAGATACAGACCCGTGACCGCAAAATTATTTGGAGGATTGTTCGGTTTTTCTAGCACATCAATCAATTCGTTTTTTTCATTGAAAACCGGTACACCAAATCTTTCTGGATCAGGGACTTTCGAGAGTGCGAGCATGCAGTGATAATTGCCTTGCTCAAATTCATCAAAAAATTGTTTTAAATCTCCAAGCAAAATATTATCTGAAAGATAAAACATGAATGAATCTTTGCCAATAAACTTTTTGGCTTCATTTACTACATGTGCAATCCCCTGCGGCCCGCCAGTCTGCTCAAAAAACTCAATCTTAATTCCCCAATGTCCACCATCTCCAATAAATTTTTGCAATTCTGTTTCTCCTGGATTGACGTTGATAAAAATTTCTTTTACCCCCGCTTCCACAACCTTTTCAATAGCATGAAAAATCATGGGCTTGTTGGCCAAAGGCAAAAGATGTTTATTGATTGTGGTAGTGATAGGATGCAAACGCGTTGCCTTGCCTCCTCCAGTCAAAATTGCTTTACGGATTTTCATAGATTTAAAGGATGTGCTTCTACCACCAAATTAAAGCCTTCACAACAGCCCAATAGTATATTTTCAAAATGGGATTTCCAATATAGTTTACGATTGGATTATCAGTTGATTTATCTTGAAAATAAATTCCTGAAACGGCATAACTCATAAGGTATCTATCAGAAACCTTTCGCAAAGCCTGTGTTTTTTTTCTTTTTCCGAGCCACAGTTTCCAATTTTCCCATTTCATCCAATATTTATACACTTTCATTCTCTCTTTAAACCAGCCACCTTTGATAGAAAAGAGCAAAAGCGCAAGTTCCATACCAAGTGCTGCAGGGAGAAGGAGCAAGAGCGTTGGCCAGCGAAAAAACATCAGCATGGTTCCATAACGATTGCGTTCCATCCAATAAAATTTGGTAATACTGCGAGCAAATTGATATTTGTGATAAAAAACTGAATCTCTAACCAAGATAATTTTTTTACCAGTCATACGCAAACGCATACTCCATTCCAGATCTTCGTGGTAAAGAAAGAAATCATTGTCCCAAGAACCATATTGACGAATCAGATCAGCGGAAATCATAAGCGCAGCACCACTGGCATAAGCAATTTCTTTGATCGGAGGCAGTTCAACATCTTTGATTTTAAATCGATATTCATTACAAAAACCAAATCCCAAATACTGAAAGGCATTTCCTGTACTATTGATAAGTTCAGTTTCTGGGTGGAGAAGCATGAGAGACTGCGCAATACCCACACTTTTATCTTTTTCCAGGGCTTCCACAATTGGCTCCAGACAGTTGGCTGCCATAAACCCATCGTTATTGTGGAAATAAATATAATCAAAATTATTTTCGAGTGCCCAATCCACACCAGCATTATTTCCTCCAGCAAAACCAAGATTTGTTTTTTGTGGGAGTAACGTTACATGAGGAATTTCTTTGCCAGAAAGTGGCATAACATTTTCTTCAATATATTTTACAGATGGGCCATGTTCTGGATGAGGATTGTCAACAATAATAAACTCAATTCTTTCTTTTGGATAGGTCAGCTTTTTGAGAGATGATAAAATATCATCCATGTATGGTTCACAGTGAAAAGAAAGATAGACAATGGCGATTTTTGGATACTGCTCCATAAAAGAAAATTTATTAAGAAAGCGTTTTATAATATTGATTTTTTGCTCGCCACTTCCAAAGATATTTCATCCAACTTACCAGATGAATACGTGCTAATTTATTTTTCAGGAGCGCATTGATAATCCCAGGAATTTTGGCTGAACCTCTGCCATGAATATGTGTGAGTATAATATCATGGACATAATACACTGGGTAGTGTGCTTCCCACATACGACGAGACCAATCAATGTCTTCATAATACATAAAAAACCGTTCATCAAATCCACCAACGGTATCAAGGGCTTGTTTTCGCACAAACATGGCTGAACCCATCAGAGCATCAACGGGCCTCGTGGCATTGTGATCAAAGTCTTTCATATGATGAAAAGCCACTCGTTTTTGACCATGGTTTGTTTTGCCGAGTTTTGTGCGTTGATAAAATGGTTGTAAGAGTGGTGGAAAACGCCAACAAGAATACTGAAGTGAACCATCAGGATACACCAGTTTTGGTCCAATCATCCCGACTTTAGGATTGTGCTCCATAAAATCATAGAGTCTTTGCAATGTTTTTTGGCCAACATGAAATTGCGTATCTGGATTGAGCGCAAAATAGTATTTGGCTTCTACTGCCTTCATCCCAAGATTTTGCGAAATACCAAAACCACAATTTTCTGCTTGTTCAATGCACAGTACTTTTGGAAATTTTTCTTGTAAAAATTCTTTGATGTTATCACCAGAGGCATTATCAACAATGACAATCGCAATATCAAGCGTACTTCCTTCTAAATCTTGATACAGCGAAATCAAACATTTTTCAATGTTGTCTTTCATTTTATAATTGACAATGACGATATTGATATCTTTCATACTTTTACCACCATTTTCTTAAGTTCTTCCAATTGATTTTTTTATTTTTTAGAATCTGAGCTCTTTTACTTTTTAGCTCAGTTTTCATCTTTTTTATTTCTAATAAGCCTTTGAGGACCTTACGTTCAAACAAAAAGAGCCAGACAAACTTCTTTCCTTCATACCACAAAATAAAGGGAAAATCAAGTACAAAATTCTGCCATAATTCATTTTTGTAAAGCGTCATCAGATGATTTTTGTAGCTATTATATTTGACCCATTCTGACTGTTTTTTCTTGTTTTCGGCTGCAGCTGAGTCAGTCGTTTCTTTTGGACCAGCGGCTGAACGATCATGATGTACGACAGCATCGAGACAAATAAACGCCCTATATCCAGCCAGGCGCAGACGAAAGGCCAAGTCAACGTCTTCTTTGTACGAATGATACGATTCATCAAAAAATGTTCCGTCCGAAAAGCACACTGATTCAATAAGCGATCGGCGAAAAATTGGAATCGTTCCAGAGACACCAAACACTTCAAGAAGATTCTGATTTTTTTGAAATCTTTTGTCTGAAGAGAGGCTCGCTTTTACGATGTCCCAATTTTGATTGCTGTATTGTTCACGCACTCGGCGACTGCGATACACTTGCAAGCCCAAAGAATCAATTTCATTGGTAAAGTGCTCTGCGCCTGCAAAATCCCAGCGCATGAGGCGTGGAGAAACAACGGCAACATCGCTCTGTTCATCCAAAAATTTTACCAATTTTTCAAAACAATCAGGCTGCAAAAATAAATCTTGATTCAAACAACAAAAATATTCTGATTCTGTTTGTTTGAACAGCGCATTATGTCCACCAGCAAATCCACTGTTTTCTTCTTTTTCAATCAGCTCATAGGCAAACGGAAAACTCTGAAGTTCTTGCTTCATTGCATCGACCATTCCATCTTGTGAATGGTTATCCCAAATCACCAACTTCCAATCTTTGAAGGTTTGATTTTTCAAAGACGCAAAAAGTTGTGGTACATATTTGGCACCATTCCAAGTCACGAGATGAACAGACAATTTCATATTATTTTTTATTTTTCATTTTATGGACAGCATCATTGAGAGAGGCCATGGCGATTCCAACTGGTTTGAACAGGGCAATCCACATCCACTTGTACCACGGTTCCCATTTTTTGTAATACGTCAGCATGCTCGAAGTAAAATTTCTTTGTTTCCACAAGGTGTCGCGTTTTTTGAAACTCTGACCAATATAATCTGTGCAAGAAATAACAGGCGTATGCATGACTTTGTAACCAAGTCGTTTGGCCTCGCGGCAAATATCTACATCTTCATACCAAATATAATAGCGAGGATCCCAAGCAAACCCGAGTTTATTTACAAATTCACGGCGCATAAGCATAAACGAACCACGCACACTATCAACTTCTTGTTCTTTGTCCGCATTAAATCCTTTGAGCATATAACCATCAAGCAGGCGTGGAAAAATATGTGGCAGTTTGAGAATGAGTGCGAGCTGTTCCCAGAGCCGAGGAAATCGTCGAGGCTGCGCATCTTCATTGAGCTTACCATTTTCATCGACGAGCTTGGGACTCACGATTCCAACTTCAGGGTGATCTTTCATCCAATTATACATAACATCTAGGCTGTCTGGCGCGACCCGCATATCAGGATTGAGAAAAAGCAAAAATTTGCCCCTCGCGATATCCACTCCTTGGTTGTTGGCTTTTCCAAAACCTTTGTTTTCGGTATTGGCAATGAGGGTGACTTCGGGATGATTTTCTTTGATAAAAGCCACGGTATTGTCAGGAGAAGCATTATCAATAATAATCTGCTCGCAAGTAATATTTTTGCAGCCTTTTTGAACAGATTCAATCTGCTGGCCAATAAGACCCGCCGAGCTCCAGGTGACGGTAATAACGCTGATTTGTATTTGTGGGGATTGATTCATACAATATGCCCATATAGTAGCGAAAAATCTGGAAAAAAGCAACAAAAAAAACAGCCTTTTATACTGAGCTTGTCGAAGTAAGGCTGTTTTCGCAAATTTTTAAATTTTCTAAATCAAAACTACCCAGAACCTAGCAACAAAGAACTTCTTCAGTCGTTTTCCCCTCTTTCTTCATTTTGGTATATTTTTCCATAGTGTCTCGCATGGCTTCATGAACCTCTCGCATTTGTATACCTACCTTGGCCAAGTTTTCAGAAGAAAGAAAATTATTGGATCGCCCTTTGGTAGCAAGGCCCTGTTTGACCAGGTCATCGTTGCTAATCCATTCATTTTTATGAGTTGGATCCACCATTTCTTCGTAGAGCGCTACAATTTCTTTGTGTTTGAGTGTTCCGGGATTGGTAACATGAAAAATACCAGTTGCTTTTTTCTCCATCAGCTGGCGAAAGACACTCACCATATCGTCAACAATCGTCACACTATTTTCTACATCAATGACTTTGGTAAAACTTGCTAGCTTGTCAATCATGTTGTTACTCGAAGGAATCCAATCAATTGGCATGCGAATGCGTCCAATCCCTACATTTGGCAAGGTCGAAAGAACTAGGTCGGCGGCCCATTTGCTGCGAGAATAGGTAACCTCAGTTGGGTTTCCCATATCTGATTCACGCCATTTTTTGTCTTCATGTGGTGAGTCGCCATAAAAAATACAACCAGATCCAATGTGAAGCAAATAAATACCTTTTTCCTGGCAGGCTTCGGCAATAGTAATTGGGAGTTTGGTATTTCCCAAAATGGTTTCCATTTGATGCGTTTCACACCAGTCAACATTTGGTTTTCCTCGCACTCCGGCAGCGTTGAGAACTGCATCCGGCTTGTGTTCGTCAAGAAGTGCCAAAACATCTTCTTTGGAATTGATTCGTTTTGTCGACAAAACAGCCTCGCTCCAAGCAGCCTTACAGCGCTCGCCCACATATCCTCCACCAATAATAAGTATTTTCATAGATCTATACAAAATTAAAATTTTTACCTTTTGATATACCAAGTATCATAGTAATCTTGATAGGCACCACTGCGACAATCACTGACCCACTTTTGGTTATTCTTATACCATTCTACCATATCTTTCAAACCATTTTCGAGCGTTGTCTGTGGCTCCCATCCCAATTCTGTTTTTGCTTTGGTAAAATCAATGGCATAGCGTCTATCATGCCCTGGGCGATCTTTGACATATTCAATATATGATTCGTCTTTACCCAAAAGCTCAAGCAACTTTTTGACAATAAAAATATTCGGCACTTCACAATTTCCTCCGAGACAATAGGTCTCCCCTATTTTTCCTTTTTGTAAAATCGCATCAACGCCTCGCGCATGATCAGTCACATGAATCCAATCGCGCACCTGCATCCCATCGCCATACACGGGAACTTTTTTATCTTCCATGAGGTTGGCAATAAATAGAGGCATCATTTTTTCTGGAAACATATAGGGACCGTAGTTATTGGAACAATTGGAAAGAGTTGCGGCAATACCAAAGGTATGAATATATGCCCGTACCAGATGATCAGAAGCAGCTTTGGAGGCTGAATAAGGACTTTTTGGATCATACGGAGTTTTTTCATCAAATGGTGGATCATTGGGCTTCAGCGCGCCAAACACTTCGTCTGTAGAAATATGATGAAAACGCTTGGAATATTCTTTGACCGCATCCAAGACATTTTGTGTTCCCATGATATTGGTGCGGATAAAAATACCAGGGTCAAGAATAGATTTGTCAACATGGGTCTCGGCAGCAAAATGCACCACAGTATCGGCGTCCTTGACTGCGGCAAATACCGCTTCTCGATCACAGACATCGCCTTTTACAAAAGAATAATTGGGATTGTTTTCAATATCTTTGAGATTTTCAAGGTTTCCAGCATAGGTCAGCACATCAAAATTCACCACTTGGTCAGTAGGGTGCTCTGTCAGCCAATAGCGAATAAAACTCGAACCAATAAAGCCAGCGCCTCCAGTAACAAGAAGTTTCATACAGATCAAAAAATGAAAAGCAGGGGTATTGTATTAAAATGCCAATAATATGTCAATCTAACAAAAAACCACCCTAGAAGTATAGGATGGGCTTTTGGAATGGGCCAACTGCGGGGGTGGGTGGTGGTGCAGTTGGCTGGGTGGGGGCTAAAACTCGCCGCTACCCGAAGGTGGCGGTGGGGTGGAGTCGAGGGCCTTTACCCAGCGGCCCTTTTCTCCCTTACAGGTGGGGCATTTTCCGTCCGGCGCTCCGAAGAGGCCGAACGTAAGAAACGAAAGGAATCCCCCACTCTCCTCGTCCGAGCCGGTTCCGTCACAATCGTCACACACCACCCACCTTTTATCAGCCATGATCCCCCCAAAGGTCACCTCCCAGTGACCTAGCAATACTTGGCTCTGTGCCAAGAACGCTCAAAATTATCATATATAGACAAAAAAATCAAGAGGGGGTACCTCTTGATCTGAAAATAACCAAATGTTTAGGCAAAAAGCTTTGCCAACTCCTCTACTGATACATCACTTGGACTTTTGATAATCGAATGCATACTGCCGCCCCCATCACCCTCCGAGCGAGGGATAATATGCACATGCAGGTGTGGTACTGCCTGCCCACCCGCTTTACCATGATTCCAGCCAATACTAAATCCATCTGGAGAAAGAATTTTTTCTACCTTTTCGAGTGCATGTTGAACTCCAAGAAAAAATTCTTTGGTAATTTCACCATTGAGATCAAGCAAGGTCTCGGCATGAACTTTGGGGATCACGACCGTATGCCCTTTGGTAACAGGATGGATATCGAGAAAAGCCAGTGTGTGTTCGTCTTGGTACACCGTATAGTTTGGGATTTGTCCGTGTACAATTTTACAAAAAATACAATTTTCCATATTTTTATGTATAACGATTAGAACTCTACTATAACATTCTAAAGTATGATAGACAAGTTTTGACTTTTTACTTTTGCATTTTGAGTTCCCAAATAAGCACTTCCCCACTTTTGAATATGAGATTGCCGAGGAAAGCATTCAATTTTGTTTCGGTCGGAGTATCAATATCTCGGCGGGAAAGCGCAATAAAGCATGATGAAGCATCTCTCACCTCTTTTATTTTTGGAATCATGCGAGCATCTGGATTTTTGAGTAGCTCCTGGTACAGCGCTGCCCGTTCTTTTTGCCCAAAATTGGCATCGATTGGAAATCCTCCACCAACAATGTTACCACTCGATACAGCCTCGAGTGCCAGCAGCACCCAGGTATCTGCGAGGACACAGGGATTTGTTTCATTTTTTTGCTGTTCAAAAATATATTCTGCGGCTGCATATTCTTCTTTTGCCACCACACGGATATCTGGGCCACTGGCATAGAGCGTAGTCGCCACAAAACTATACATGAGAAGTGCCAGAGTAAAACAAATATATTTTTGTTTGTTTGACCAGCCCAAGATTTTTTGTTTCAAATCAAAAGAAAATATTCCAAACAGTGTGAAGGCCAAAAGAAGCCAGGCCAAAATCGCATCGAGACGGCGTACGAATACGCGATCGC
>CAYTKU010000018.1:0-10725 GCA_964438795.1 uncultured Gammaproteobacteria bacterium | reverse complement strand
ATATGAAAATAAGTAAAAAATGGCTCCAAGAATTTGTTTTTCTTCCTGATTCATTGACTCCAGAAGAACTTGCCAAAGAGCTTTCTTTGCGTACTGTGGAAGTGGAGGGAGTAGAGCGTCAGGGACAAAATTTGGACCATGTGGTTGTTGGACTCATTCAATCAATTGAAAAACATCCCAATGCCGATAAGCTCAAAGTCTGCCAGGTCGATGCGGGGAGTGAAACCTTGACCATTGTCTGTGGTGGATCAAATATTGAAGTAGGAATGAAAGTTGCACTCGCCAAAATCGGTGCCAGGGTTTTGTGGCATGGAGAGGGAGAACCTATTGTTATGGAAAAAGCAGCCGTGCGAGGAGTAGATTCGCTTGGTATGATTTGTGGTTCTGATGAAATTGGACTTTCAAATTTGTTTCCAAAAAAAGATGAAAAAGAGATTGTCAATTTGAATCATCTCAAAGACAAGCCAGGAACGCCACTTGCAAAAGCTCTTGGTTTTGATGATGTGACACTCGAAGTCGACAACAAATCTCTTTCCAATCGTCCTGATCTGTGGGGACATCTTGGACTTGCAAGAGAAATAGCAACGATTTATCGAAAAAAATTTAGCCCACTTTCTCCTCCTGCGTTTAAATCTGTTCATACAGCAAAACTTGAAGTTCAAGTTGAAGACCATACACTGTGTCCGAGGTATATGGGCGTTCTGCTCGAAGGTATAAAAATCGAATCTTCACCCGAATGGATCAAAAATCGTCTCGAAGCGTGTGGTATTCGACCGATCAATACTATTGTTGATATTACCAATTATGTCATGCTCGAAATTGGTCAGCCAACGCATGCTTTTGATGCAAATAAAATCAATCAAAACAAAATTATTGTTCGTCGCGCAAATGATGAAGAAAAATTTATTACTCTTGATCAAAAAGAACATACCCTCAGTTCAGATATGCTTGTAATTGCCGATGGAGAAAAATCACTCGCGTTGGCAGGAGTAATGGGTGGTGTGGAGAGTGGTATTTCTGAGTCAACAACCAGTATTATTTTTGAAGCAGCCAATTTTGATGCGAGTACTACTCGCAAGACTTCGACCAAGCTGGGGCTTCGAACTGATGCTTCGGCTCGTTTTGAAAAAAGTTTGGATCCAAATAATGCTGAGATTGCTTTGAAGCGTTTGGTGGAACTCACGTTAAAAGTATGTCCTCAGGCCAAAGTGGTAAGTAACATCGTAGATATTTATCCAAAAAAGTTTACTCCAAAAATAATTCATACATCCTATTCATTTTTTGAACAAAAAATTGGTATCAAATTGGATCATAAAAAAATTGTCGATATTTTGGAACGATTAGGATTTGGCGTTGAAAAAAGCAAAAAAGATGATCTCAAAATTACGGTGCCAACTTGGCGTGCGACCAAAGATATTTCTCTTCCTGAAGATTTGGTTGAAGAAGTTCTTCGTATTTTTGGTTATGAAGCCGTACCAGCAACCCTTCCACAATTTTCTACGATTCCTCCTCGAGTAAATTCAGTAAGAAAATTGGAACGAAAATGGAAAGAGTATTTGGCACTCGAATGTGGTTTTACTGAAACCTATAATTATTCATTTGAATCACCAGAATGGCTCAAAAAAATGGGAGTTGATACTTCTTTGCATCTTGAGCTTGCTAACCCTATTGCCAAAGATCGTCCGCTTGTACGTCGCAGTCTGATTCCAAATTTGCTTGAAAATGTTGAATCAAATCTTCATCGTTTTGAGCAAGTAAAAATTTTTGAAACAGGACGTATTTACAAGATTGAAGAAGCAGGGGAAAGAGGAGAAGTCAATAGTGATGAGCTCCTTCCAAGGCAAGATATGTCGTTGTCTGTTGTGTATGCTGCCAAGCAGGATGAAACACCTTTTTATGCGCTCTCAGAAGCGCTACGACGTGTCGGAAAAAGATTGCTCGTTGATATAGAAATACAAAAAAATACACAACAAAACTCTGAAGAGGCTCCGTGGATTCATCCTGGTAGATCTGCATCTCTCATCGTGCAGAGTACGGTGGTTGGTCGTGTCAGTGAATTGCATCCTGCTATTGCACAGAATCTTGGTATGAGTACTCGGGTTGCTTTTGCTGAAATAAATTTGAATATACTCTCAAGTGTGATGCAAGAAAAAGTATTGTACAAACCTCTTTCACCTTATCCAGAGGTGGTTCGAGATATTGCTTTTGTTGTAGACAAAAATGTTTTACATGCTGATATTGAAATGTCTCTGCGAAATGTTGATGAACTTATTCAAAGTGTTGAACTTTTTGATGTGTATCAAGGAGAACGACTCGGTGAGAACAAAAAGAGTATGGCCTACCATATAGTCTATGGTTCAAGTGAAAAAACTCTTATGACCGAAGAGGTTGATGCTACTCATAAAAAAGTCTTACAGACCCTCGAAAATCAGTTTGGTGTTGAAATACGAAAATAATAAAAAAAACAGACTTATAAACAGTCTGTTTTTCTTTCTTCAATGAAAATATGCTATACTAAATAATATTATTCATTCTTCAAACATTATGTTCACTCCTGATTCACTTCAAGATCTTTTGTATCTTGTGTTGTCCATTGCCATTGTGTGGGCAACCGTATTTCTTTGCTGGTTGCTCTACCAAGCTGCCAAGGTTTTGCAAAATGCCAACAAAATCATGGACTCAGTGGTAAAAAAATTAGAATACATCTCAAACGCTGTTACTTTTATGCAAGAAAAAGTAGATCATGTCAGTAAACATATGGGATCAATGACAGGACTTCTCTCAGGAATGGTAGAAAAATTTGTCGTAAATAAGCTGACGAGTAAGCTCAGTGGAAATCTTGATGATCGGCTTCAAAAAAAGAAAGCAAAGGCAAAGAAAAAAGCGTAAAATATATAAATAAAAAAAGCAGTAGAAATACTGCTTTTTTTATTTATAACTATTTTACTGGAACAATACTTACAAATTTGGTTACTTTCATACTGCCATCAAATTTGGTTTTTTTGCGAGCAGTGAATTTTACCACGCCTGGAACGATAGCATAGAGTGTATCATCCTTTCCTTTGCGAACATTTTTTCCTGGATGAATACGACTTCCACGTTGACGAACCAGAATTGCGCCACTTTTGATGGTTTGTCCATCACCAACTTTTGTACCGAGATATTTTGGTTTGGAATCTCGTCCCAAATGGGTGGATCCACCCGCTTTTTTGTGTGCCATGTGTTTCTACACATTACAGCAAAAGATATTTCTTTTGCCAACAGCCCGTCCATGCCCTCCAAAACACGAGACGTCGTTAACCTTGTCGTAAAATAAATTTGTGCTTAGTATAAAGGATTTTGAGACGATTGTCAAGAGAGCCTGAATCGTCTATACTAGAGGGGTTCTATGCCAAAACTTTATCCGCTCAAATTGTATTTGAGACATCCTTCGATTTTTATACCATTGATACTTGCTCTGACGCTCAATGGTCTTATTTGGTTTTGGTTGTTGTACAATATTGGATTTCAGCCTGATCCTGTATTTCTTCACTATACTATTCTTTTTGGTGTTGATCTCACAGGTCCATCGTCTTTGGTATATTCGCTTCCAGGGCTTGGTTTGTGTTTGATTGTGTTCAATGCCTGTTTGGGTTGGTTTATGTATGAAAAAGATGAGTTTGTTGCTTTGATTTCAAATACGGTTTCTTGTGTCCTGCACGTGTTTTTACTTATTGCCACGAGTATTCTCGTCTTTTTGAATGTATGAGTACTGCGCCTGTCAAAAAAAGTGATATAACTTTTTTTATTTATTTTGCCTGTGTTTTGATTTTTGGTTTGATTTTTTTGACATCTGCCAGTTCTGTTGTTGGGTATGACAAATTTGGAGATGCGTATTATTTTATAAAACATCAGCTTTTACTCGGTTTTTTACCAGGTATTTTGGGTTTATTGTTTTTTGCCAAGTTTGATTATAAACTTCTCAAACAATGGAGTCCACTTTTTTTTGTTGGTTCTTTGATTTTGTTATTTTTGGTATTTATTCCAGGAATTGGTTCTGCGCTCAATACTGGCAACAGAAGCTGGATTGTCATTGGTGGTTTTTCTTTTCAGCCTGCAGAGATCGCAAAATTTTGCACGATTTTATATTTTTCAGCATTTTTATCCAAAATGGGTGATCGCTTGCAAAATTTCAAGCAGGGGTTTTTGGTGGCTCTTGGTATTGGGGCAATACCTCTTCTGTTTATTATGTTTCAGCCAGATATTGGGACCATGGCGATTCTTTTTTCTATTATTTTTGGGCTGTTATTTGTCGCCAATGTCAAATGGTCACATATGAGTCTTTTGGGATTGGTTTCTCTCTGTGGTTTTTTGGTTTTGATTTTGATCGCTCCATATCGATTGGCACGTCTCACGACTTTTCTTCACCCAGAAAAAGATCCTCAGGGGATTGGGTATCATATTAATCAGTCTTTTATTGCAATTGGATCTGGTGAATTTTTTGGTGAAGGGCTCGGACAATCCAAACAAAAATATCAATATCTTCCAGAAGTTCATGCGGATAGTATTTTTGCGGTGATTGCCGAAGAAATGGGTTTTTTGCTTACGGTTCTGTTTCTTGTTCTTTTTGTTCTTTTTATTCATCGGGGTCTCGTCATAGCTCGTCATAGTGGTGATATGTTTGCTCGTTTTACAATTACTGGAGTTATGATTTGGTTTGTCGCGCAGGCTTTTTTGAATATTGGTGCTATGGTTGGTCTCATGCCTCTTACGGGTGTTCCGCTTCCTTTTGTGAGTCATGGTGGTACGGCTCTTGCGATTGCTATGTGTGCTGTGGGTGTGGTAATCAATATGAGCAAAGATTCTGAGCTCAGAGTGAAAAATTAATTTCTTTGTATGAAAGTAGTATTGTCTGGTGGAGGAACTCTTGGACCCGTAACACCGCTTTTGGCTCTTTTTGAGCATCTCAAAGAAAAACCAAATATTGAGTTTATCTGGGTTGGTACAAAAAATGGGGTGGAAAAATCACTTGTGACTGAAAATGGTATTCAATTTTTTGAACTTCCTGCGAGCAAATTTCGTCGTTATTTTTCTGTACAGAGTTTTTTGGATATTTTTACTTTTTTTGACGCTTTTTTTCAATCTTTTTTCTTTTTACGAAGACAAAAACCAGATGTGTGTGTCTCGGCTGGGGGATATGTTTCTGTACCGCTTCATTTGGCTGCTTGGATTTTGGGTATACCTACATGGATTCATCAGCAAGATGTACTTGTGGGCCTGGCCAATCGACTCATGGCTCCTTTTGCTACTGTCATTACTGTGACGCTCGAGCAGAGTCTTAAATATTTTCCTCAGAGAAAAACAAGACTCTTGGGAAATCCTGTCAGACCAAGTGTGCTTTCAGGGGAAAAAAATCAAGCATTAAAACTTCTTGGTCTGGAGAATAATCTTCCTGTTATTTTGGCCACTGGAGGTGGTACTGGGTCTGAAAAGATCAATATGCTCATTGCCCAGGTGGCTCTTGATCTGGGTGATGTCTGTCAAATCATTCATTTGACAGGAACAGAGAGAAAAATTCAAAAACCTGATCAAAATTTACCGCATTATCACTCATGGAAGTTTTTTGGTGATAATATGAAAGATGCTTATGCAGCAGCAGATATTGTTGTCTCACGTGGTGGTTTTGGTACCCTGTCAGAACTGGCATGTCTCAAAAAAACAGCAGTCGTTATTCCAAAATCAGGTCATCAAGAAAAAAATGTTGACTTTTGTGTCAAAGCAAATGCTCTGGTTGCTCTTGATGAAGATACCCTTTCGGCGCCACTTCTGTCGGATACACTTCGTAATCTTTTGAATGATGTTGAGTATAGAGATGTTCTCCAGAATAATCTCCACAGAATCATTCCTTCTGCTTCCAAAGAATCGATTTTTGATTGTTTGCTTTCTTTGCAAAAAAAAACATAGTCTTTTCAAAAAAATTATGATATACTCTATCATAATATGCCAATGATACATTTACGACCCGAAGCCGAGCGTTTGGCCCAAAAAGATGATATCTGTCTTTTTGCGCAAACAAATTTTCGCAATCAACTCCGACGTTTTGGTATCAAGACAGATGACCGTCGCAGACACATGTATATTGTCGGAAAGACTGGTATGGGAAAGTCAACTATGATGGAAAACATGGTTCTTGATGATATCTATACAGGCCATGGGGTAGGACTCGTTGATCCACATGGAGATTTTGCAGAAAAAATTATTGACTTTATTCCACCAAAACGTATCAATGATGTTGTCTATATCAACCCATCAGACCTTGAATATCCAATTGGTTTCAATATTTTAGAAGTTCATAGTGAAGAACAAAAGCATTTGGTTGTCGCGGGTCTCATGGGAATTTTCAAAAAAATCTGGCCTGATGTTTGGAGTGCTCGCATGGAATATATTCTCAATAATACACTTCTGGCTCTGATTGAATATCCGGGTGCAACCTTGCTTGGGATCAATAGACTTCTTTCTGATAAAAAATATCGCAAACGCGTCTTGGCCAAAGTAACTGATCCTGTTATTAAATCATTTTGGAATGTTGAGTTTGCAAGTTATACGGAAAAATATGCTCAGGAAGCTGTTGCACCAATCCAAAACAAGATCGGTCAGTTTTTGTCAGCCAATGTCATTCGTAACATGGTCGCTCAGGTAAAGTCCACTATTGATATTCGCAGTCTCATGGATCAGGGAAAGATTATTATCATGAACCTGAGTAAAGGAAGAATTGGTGAAGATAATAGTCGCTTGCTTGGAGGTATGCTTATTACCAAAATTCAGCTGGCTGCTATGGAACGCGTGGATACACCAGAGGCGCAGCGTCGAGATTTTTTTCTGTATGTGGATGAATTTCAAAATTTTGCTACCCCATCATTTGCTAATATTTTGTCTGAAGCTCGAAAATATAGGTTGAGTCTGGTTATGGCACATCAATATATTGCACAGCTTGATGAGATTGTTGCCAATGCTGTGTTTGGAAATGTGGGAACTATTGTTTCTTTTCGTGTAGGTGGTGCGGATGCTGAAGTTTTGGCAAAAGAATTTAGTCCTGTTTTTCTCGAAGAAGATTTGGTCAATATCCCAAAATTTCATATTTTTTTGAAACTCATGATTGATGGTGTTTCTTCTCAGCCATTTAGTGCGATGACATTGCCACCGCTTCAGGAGAGAACCGACAGTAGCGAAAAAATTATTCGAGTTTCGCGTGAACGCTATGGTAGACCGCGTGCTTCCATTGAAGAAAAAATTATTCGTTGGTCTGGACTTGAAGGAGATGAAAATGACGAAGAAGAAAATGCAGATATTGTTGCTCCGGTACTTTCTGATGTCGATGGAAACGCCTTAGCCCTAAAACCAAAAGAAACAGAAGTTGTACAGGTCCCTACCTCATCACCTGCTCCTGTGTTTTTTGATCAGCCTGTGGAGGAGGTTGCTCCCTCTCTAGAGTCTCCAGAACCTGTCATCAGTTTGCATGCACTCAAACCTCGGGATCATGTAGTGCCTCGTTCACCTTCGGTATTAAAATCTGAGCTTTCTTTGGCCAATCTTTCCTCTGATGCCCCAAAAAAGAAAAGGCGTCGAAGAAGAAAAAAATCTTCAGGTGGCTCGACTCCTCGCCCTGCTTCGATTTCATCGTGAGATGGTTTGAATATTTTTTTTGTATGTTTGCAATGCTTCTTGAAAAAATCAAAAAAGCTTCTTTTTTTTCGAGGCTTTTATTTCTGTGTATTTTGCTTACGGTCTTTTTGGTTCCGCTTCTTTTTTTCCCATTTATTCGGAGTCAATTTGATTTGCCGAAAGAAATATTTTTGTATGGATCTCTCAGTCTTATTTTTATTTTGAGTTTATTTGAAATTATTCAGAAAAAAACTCTTGAACAAAGACGTACTGTTCTTGATTATCCGTTTGCGTTTCTTTTGATTTTTGGTCTTATTACCACGATAAGCTCTCTTTCTCCAAGAATAAGTCTGTGGGGAAGACCTGATACGTTTGTCCTTCATTTTTTTTCTCTCTTTCTTTTTGTCTTATGGACATGGTTTTTGATTCAAAAAGTACGATCTCAAAAACAATTTTTACAGGTTCTTTCTGTATTTTTTCTTTCGGGTATTTTTTCGTGTGGAATCTTTCTTTTTTCTGAGTTTCCTCTTTTTTTTCAATGGTTTGGTTTGGACGTATTTAATCCCATTGCAAAATTAAATAGCATTTTTGGTATCTTTGTGGTAACACTGTTTACTCTTGCTGTTGGTGTACTTATTCCAAAATCAAAAAAATCTTTATTTTTTACAATCGCTTCGATTGTGGCGATGATAGTTTCTTTTACCAGTATTGTTCGTCTGGATTTTGAAATTCTTTGGGTCTTGGTGTGTGTGGGACTGGCTTTGCTTTTTTTGCTCGGAATGGCATTTTGGGACAAGGTACGAAAATTTTTTCTCTTTGTAATTTTTGGATTGTTTCTTTTTTCACTGTTGCGTATTGTTTTGCCAGATTTTCTGGATTTTGGTCGATCACTTCCGAGTGAAATCAATCTCAATTTTTCTCTTTCCAAAGATATCGTTGAGAGCACGTTGACTCAAAGCACCAAAAATTTTCTTTTTGGATCTGGTCCGGGAACTTTTTCATATGATTTTTCACTTTTTCGACCAGCACTCATGAATGATGATGCTTATTTTTGGGGAGTACGATTTGATTCGGCGTGGAGTTCTTTGCTTACATGGGTTTCTGAGTTTGGATTTGTTGGGACTCTTTTGTTCTTTTTGATCTTGCTTTTGACTTTGGGTTCTGTTTTGAGTGCTATTTTACATATTCGAACGATTGTTTCCAAAAAGTTTTCTTTTTTAGATATTGATTCTCGATTTGAATATTTTGTATTGATGATCGGGTGGACCGTGCTTACGTTGTCTCTCTTCAACAGTGTCTTCAATTTTACTCTTTGGTTTGTTTGGTGGACCCTTCTGGCTTTGGTTGTGGTTGGTTTGGCCTATATTCAACCATCGTTGGTACGGGAACATAAAAAAACATTTGAAATACGTTCACAATATATTTTTGTTTGTTCGTTTTTCTTTTTGCTTCTTTCGAGTAGTGCTGTTATTGGTGGAGTTTTTTGGGGAAAAATTTTTGTTGCAGAAAAATTGATGTATCGTGCACAGGTCAATCCTGAAAATTCAAATCAGATGCTCAATGAAGCCATAAATTTTTATCCATATTCATCACAATATTTCGTTTTGCTTGCTCGAAATTATTTTGAATCTTCTGTTCGTCTTGGTTCTTCTCAGCCAGATGAAGCAGCCCGATTATTATCTTTATCGATTGAATTTGCCAATCGTGCCTATGCGCTCGAACCAAAAAATATTCGTGTGGTAGAGATTCTTTCCTCAGTGTATTTGCGGACTCTTTCATATACATCAGAGCAAAAAATCAATTCTCAGTCTGTTGTTTTTGCAACTGACATGCTCAATCAGGCGATTGCTCTTGAGCCGACAAATCCTGTCTTTTTTTCGCAGCTCGGAATGGTTCAAGAATTTTCTGGTGAATTTGATCTTGCACAAAAATCTTATGAAAAGGCCATTTTCTTGAAATCAAATTATAAAGAGGGGTATTTTGATCTTTCTCGTTTGTATGAAAAACAAAATGATCTTGATGCAGCCATTGGTATTTTTGAACACTATTTCAGTATTGATCCTTTGAGTCCTGATATGCTCTATGAACTTGGTCGGCTCTTGTATAATCGCAAAAAGACAGGGGATGAATCACAGGCTGAAAAATATTGGATTCAATCAGTAGAGCTTGAACCACAATTTTCTAATGCATTGTATAGTTTGGGATTGCTCTATGAAAAACAAGGAAAGCATACTTTGGCTCGACAATATTTTGAACAAGTTTGGTTAATAAATCCAGAAAATACTGATATTCAAAAAAAAATACAAGGTTTTTAGGGGACTTTCCTTTTTTCCCTTTATCTTGACAAAATGTGGCATTTGTGATATACTGTTTATTAGCAATTGGTAAGTTTGAAGACACGTTTGGGGCGTCATAAATGCTCGTAATAGATCCCAAAAGACAGTCAAAGAACACACAGTTGCAACGTAAAAGGTCGGGATTTATTCAAATACGAGCATTTTAAAAAATATACTATGTATCAAGATAACAACGCACCTCGTCAAATGTACGATGTCAACGAAACATGTTCACAATGTAACGTTGCTATTACTCAACTTCCATTCATGCCAAGTGGAGACAAACCACTTCTTTGCCGCGATTGTTTGCGCGCTAAGAAAGCAACTGGTTTTCAAAACCGTGGACCACGTCCAATGAAACAGATGTTTGATGTAGATATCAACTGTAGTGAATGTGGAAAACACATTTCTCAGCTTCCATTTCAGCCAACCAATGGTAAACCTGTTTACTGTTTTGACTGTAATAAAGCTCGCCGTGATAGCATGGCGTAAAATCTTTCAAGATTTTTCAATTCCACCCTTTGCCTCGGCTTAGGGTGGTTTTTTTTATTTTTGATGATGAACTTGATTTTTGGTTATTTTTTTGCTAATCTAAAGATAATAAAATAAAATTATGTATACACCTGAGCAACAGTCTGCACTTGATCATATCTCCAAAAAAGTGGAGAGTTTTTTTGCACAGTTTCCTGTCAATGCTCATGGATTTGATCATGCTTCACGTGTAGCCCATCATGCCGCAGAGATTGCT
>CAYTKU010000017.1:10214-11987 GCA_964438795.1 uncultured Gammaproteobacteria bacterium | reverse complement strand
CGATCCATGTGCAGATTACCCAATCGGGTCACCTGCTTTTCGTACCAGTATATCTACCTTTGGACCTTTCCATTTTTTTATTTGGAGCGCTTTGTCGGCTGCATCTACTTGCGCTTCTTGTTTGCTTGTACCAACTCCGTCTGCAATTTTTTCATTATCGAGATACACCCCAATGACAAATGTTTTGTTGTGATCTGGTCCTTCTTCTGAAAGAACGCGATAACTTGGTGTGACTCCTATGATTTCTTGTGCAGATTCTTGAAAGCGAGATTTTGGATCCATCCAGAGATTATTTTCCAGTACTTCTGGAAGTTTGGCGATGACCCAGCGCGTGATAAATTGTTTTGCCATACTCCAACCTTGATCAAGGTAGATGGCCCCAATGATTGCTTCGATAGCATTGGCCAAAATATATTCACGGGCTTTGGTATTGGCGTCTTTGGCTTCACCATGACTCAAAAAAAGGTATTCTTCGATTTCAATATCTTTTGCGACCACTGCACACATCTTTGCATTGACAAGAGCTGCTCGCCAGTTGGTCAGTTCACCTTCTGGATTGAGATAATTTTCAAATAAAAATTCAGTGACTACGAGCTCGAGTACGGCATCGCCCAAAAATTCAAGGCGTTCATTGTGAGCAAGTCCAAATTCACGATTTTCATTGAGATAGGATCGGTGAACAAGTGCCTGGATGAGGAGATCAGGGTTTTGAAATTTTACACCGATTTTTTCTTCGAGCGAAGAAAAATTTTTTTCATTATAAGCTGAGTTGGGCATAAAAAAGTTGAATGCCTCATTGACAATGAAGACTAGTATTTAGACCTCATTGTAAATGAGAAATTGTAAATCACGAAAAATAAAATTATTATTTTTGAATATTTTTTTCATCCGTTTGCTGTGCTGTTTTTTTTGCTTGTTCCATTTCTTTTTCTTTTTGTTCGAGATCAGGGTTTTGTTTTTTTACATCATTATAGACTGCTCCGAGGATTCCATTGACAAATTTTCCAGAAGATTGACCACCATAGCTTTTGGCAATTTCAATCGCTTCGTTGATAGCGACTCGTCCTGGTATAGCATCATTAAATTTTATCTCATATACGCCAATACGGAGGATATTGCGATCAACCAGAGACATCTGGGTCATTGGCCAATTGCTCGCAAAAGTTTTGATGGTCGCATCAATTTCATCAATATGGTCAACTATTTTTTCAACGCCTTCGCGGATATAGGCATCATGTTCTTCGAGTCCTGTACCAAATTCGATGAGGAGTCCATCGACAATTGCAGGCAGTGCACTACTTGGACGACCACGAAAATCCCACTGATAGAGGGTTTGCATGATAATAGATCGTGCCAAGTGTCTTGTTGACATACCCCAATTGTAAAGAGTTTAAGAAATTGCTTTGAGTTTTTTGAGGCGGCGGTTGGTGCGTTTTTCAACGTTTACAGCTTGTTTGCCACGGTAGGCTCCACATCCTTTGCAAGCGCGGTGTGGAAGGATTGGTGAATCACATTTTTCACATTTTGTTGTTGCTACTTTTTTGAGAGAAATATTCGCATTTCGTTCGCGTTTTGAGCGAGGAGTTCGTTTTTTTGAAGGAAGACCCATACATTAAAAATTACAAATAATCAATCCCAAAGGGGATTTTGAATAAGATAGGCTTAGTATAGAGTATTTGGAAAAAAAAATCAAGGGGGTGTCAAGAGTAGATAAATTTTACAAAAAGACTGAATTTCTGTACTATACAGCCATGAATTTTCGACTTTTTGAAG
>CAYTKU010000017.1:8420-10114 GCA_964438795.1 uncultured Gammaproteobacteria bacterium | reverse complement strand
TCGGGCGTGACTCGCTTCAAAGCTGGATTTAATGGTACAATAAAATATTCATCGATTGCTTTTGATGTGATATTTGATGGTTTGAAATATAATCTTTATCGACTTGCGAAAAAATTTTTATGAAACTCTCTTGGAGCCAAAAACTCTTTTTGAAAATAAATAAAAACGTTGGAAAACGTCCCTGGCTTGATCGTATCATGTATTTTTGTGGGCAATGGATGATTTTTGTTTTAGTTTTTTTTGTGGCAATTTTGGTTCTGATATTTTTACGAAAACAAGAATATACTTTTTTTATTATTGGTGCTGGGAGTATATTTTTATTCGGTTACGCACTCAGCTATAGTATTGCATTGTTATTTCGCAATCCACGACCTGTGGTTGAACTTCCGAATGTAAAAACTTTGATTACCCCAATGGAAAATTGGAAATCATTTCCCTCAGATCATACGATTGCATCAACATTGTTAACTATTTTTTCCTGGTCTATTACTCATTCGTTGACTCTCGTTATATGTATGGGTGTTGGAGCTCTGTCTGTTATGGCAGGGAGGGTATATTGTGGTGTGCATTATCCACGTGATATTATTGGTGGAATTTTTGTTGCTCTATTTTCTACAGCTGTGTTAGCTTTTGGTTTTATATTTTTTCAAATTTTTATTCTCGGCAATGTTCCTACAATAACAAATTAAAATTTTTTTATGAATGCCATTATTCTCTGTGGAGGACTTTCGACTCGCCTCGGTGATATTACCAAAACAATTCCAAAAATTTTGCTCGAAATCGGTGACAAGACAGTTCTCGATTGGCAGCTCCAAAAATTGAAAAATATTGGCATCAATACTGTGGTCATGGCTGCGGGGCATCTCGCTGAAGTTTTGCAAAAAGAAATTGGGACAGAACGTCTCGGCCTAAAACTTATGTATGCGATTGAAGAAAAAAAACTCGGAACCGGTGGGGCAATAAAATTTGCATTGAATTTTGTGGAGGACAAAACACAACCAACCCTTATTCTCAATGGCGATGTTTTGACCACGATCAATCTCAAAGACATGATTGAAAAAAACAAAAAACAAAGTGATGGAATTATTCTTGGATCATACGTCGAAGATGTGGCGAGCTATGGTACTCTCGAGTATGATGAAAATTATCATTTGAGGGCGTTCAAAGAAAAAGAAGGAATTCATAAACCAGGATATCAAAATGGTGGATTTTATCTATTTAATCCCTCGATACAAAAATATTTTCCGGTTCAGGATACCTTTAGTATTGAATACGATGTTTTTCCTCACATCAAAGATCTGTATGTCTATGAATCAGATCGTCCGTGGATAGATATTGGAGTGCCAGAGAGACTGGAGTGGGCACGAGAAAATTGGCAAAAATTTTTAGAATAATTTTTTTATGCTACGAAAAAAGCTTTCTGTTTTATTTTTTTTACTTCTGATGTTTTGTGTTCTCGCTGGAATTGTTTTGTATCGGCAGATTTTTGTTGTGACTGGAGAGAAAAATGAAAAAGTATTTTTTGAGGTGGCTGCAGGCGAAAGTGTGAGTACTTTGTCTACTCGGCTCAAAGACGCAGAGATCATTCAAAGTGTTGATCTTTTCAAATTGTATTTGAAATACAGTGGGCTCGACAAAAATATTCAGTCTGGTTCATTTGAACTCGTACCACCGTTTACCATTGCGAGTGTTGC
>CAYTKU010000017.1:4979-8320 GCA_964438795.1 uncultured Gammaproteobacteria bacterium | reverse complement strand
CAAAAGTGTCACTTTTTTCAACCTTCTGCGTTATATATATGGACATGACTGAAGGTCACATGAGCCTCACCCGCGAAGAATATATGCTCGCTGAGAAGGCAAAGACTGATGATCAGGCTTTTGCCATCCTCTACGAGCGGTATTTCCCAAAAATTTATGCCTATATTTTTCGTCGTCTTGGAAACAGGGATGCGACTGAAGATATTGTTTCTGTGACCTTTGAAAAGGTTTTTTTGCATTTGGACAAATTCAAGCCCAATAGTGGCACGTTTCAAGCGTGGGTGTATCGTATTGCGACCAATAGTGTCATTGATCATGTACGCAAAGAAAAACATACCGTTGCGGTGGATCCGCAGGAATTGCCAGAAGAGATTCATCCACATACCGATGATGCTCAAGATCTGATTATAAAAATTCAAGATCGAGCAGCAGTGCAAAAGGCTCTGTTAAAACTCCCCGAACGATACCAGAGAGTGATAGAGCTCAAGTACTTTTCACAGCTGACCAATATTGAAGTAGCAGAAGTTCTCGGGATTAGCCCAAACAATGCTGGAGTATTGCTGAGCCGGGCACTCAAACAATTTCACGTCTATTACGAAGAGAATGAAAAAAAATAGTATGAATTTTGTACCACACAACAATTCAAAAGAAAAACGTAATGAACAAGAAACTCGTGCGTTACAAGAATCAGGAGCAGCTTTGTCGCGCGCTTCATTTGATTCAATGCCAAACCCCGAAGAATTTCGTGGGCGACTCAAGAACCAGCTTCTTGAAAAACGGCAGCTAAAACGCACGTCTATGTGGGAAAAAATAAAAAAAGCGGTTCGATCTCTTGGTATTGGCCAGATTCACCTCGTTTCTGGTATTGCCGTGTTTCTCATTGTCACCATTTTGACTGCCTATCTCGTCACCCAAAAAGGAGTGGATCAAAATAACAAAATAGCTGAACTTTTTATCAGTCCCGTGTTTGCTGAAGATAACTTTGAAGTCATCCCAACCGAAGGGGATGAGTTTGCGATTGAAAACACGACTCACTTTATTGTCAAAAGTAAAACTCCACTTGATGAAAGTGTGCTTCGTCAAAATTTGCGTCTGAGTCCCAATGTTTCTTTTACGGTTGAAAAAATAAATGACAATGAGTTTCGAGTCATTCCGATCAAAGAATTAGAAAATAAAGTTGTCTATAGTCTCACGATTGATTCTTCGTATATCAATGAAAACAATGTAGCGGTGGAGCGAGATTTTTCATGGGCATTTCAGGTAAAAAATGATCTGCGTGTTGTTCGCACTCTGCCTGGGAATAAAGGAACAGGAGTACCTGTCAATAGTGGTATTGAATTTACCTTCAATAGTGATAGGTATCAAAATTATGAAAAAGCAATTACTTTTGAACCAAATGTAGAGGGAAAATTTGAGCATCATGGACGCACCCTGGTCTTTGTTCCTACCAAAGGTCTTGTACCAGAAACTATTTATACCGTTACGGTCGATAAAATTATTACTGCAGCTGGCACAAACCCAATGAAAGAGGGACATCAATTTCAATTTGAAACTGAAGCCCCAACCGAAGAGCGTTCTTATTGGAATTTATCGACTACCTATCTTGAATTTGCGCCAAACCAAGTACCCGCACTTCCTCTGTGGAGTCAAAACCAAAATGATGATTTTGATATAAATGTGTTTGCCTTTTCTTCTGTAAATGAATTTACAACTGCCCTTCAAAAAAACAAACAATATCCAGATTGGTCATATTCTGCGCGCAATAAAGAAAAGGTAGATACCAGCCTTCTTCAAAAAGTGCAATCTTTTAATGTAAAACCAAGTCAGAATCGTTATAACTCCTATCTCGTATTCCCTGAGAGTATGAAGGCTGGTTTTTATCTCGTCGAAATTAACTCACAGGGAAAATCAAGACAAGCACTTTTGCAGATCAGTAACCTCGCAACATTTGTTAGTATTACTGATACAGACACACTTATCTGGGTCAATAGCGTACAGACCAAACAGCCGGTCACTGGTGCGAGTGTTACCCATCTTGGTACCAATACCAAAGGAATGACGACTGACAAAGGAGTTGCTCTTCTTAATACCAGCAAAATTCTGCCTCAGGGTAATAAAGGAGGTAATTATGCGGTGGAATACTTTTTGGTTCAAAAGGGAAATGATTCTATTGTTGTTTTGGTGTCTCGTTATGGATATGATACCTATGCTTCAAACGTGAATACCGAAAAAAATTGGCAGTATATTTCGCTTGACCGCACCGTCTATCTCCCCGGAGATGATGTATTATTTTGGGGATTTGTTCAGCCAAGAAATGGAGAGCTTTTGAATAAAACAATTACGGTTTCTTTTGATGCTCCATATTATTCACTTTATGGAATCGAAGACGCGAGTGAACAGGTTTTTTACCCCAAGAAAGAGATCACTTTGAATGAACAAGGATTTTTTGAAGGGACGATGTCTGTTAAAGGAATTCGATCAGGAAATTACTCACTTATTTTCAAAAATGGAGAAGAAATTTTGGAACGAAAATACATTGAGATTCAAAAATATGTCAAACCAGCCTATACACTATCTCTCTCTGGATCAAAGAATGCTATCTATGCCGGAGAAACTATGAACTTTGAAACCGAAGCCAAATTTTTTGAAGGCACACCACTTCCTGGGATGACACTCATCAGCGAAGGAAATGTCGTAACTACAGATGAGGATGGAAAAGCAAAATTTACAGTCAAAGGACAAGTGGAAAAGTGTACGCCAGATCAAGCGTATAGTTGTACCAGATCCTCTCAAAGTCGCTATATAGATATTCGTCCTTCTCGTTCAGAAGAAGGAGAAATTACGGCTGCTTCAGGCTATACTGTTTATCCTGCACATGCAGAGCTTCGCAGTGAATTGGTACGCCTTGGTAGTTCAATGGCACGCGTTTCGAGTACTGCCTCCATGCTTGACATCTCTGTTTTCAATAATGAAAATCCAGATGATGATTCGTCTGTGTATGTTACTGTTGCCAAGAATCGTCCTGTTATCCTCAAAATTCAAGAGACATCGTATATCAAAACAGAAGACGGTCAGTATTATGACTTTATCAATAAAAAAACTCAAAAGATCTATCGATATGAAAGAGTAGAAAAAGATTTGCCTCAAGTAAATCTCACTACTGATGAAAATGGTCACTTGAACTATGATTTTTCAGTAAATCCAGAAAAAAGTTATACAGTGCAACTCTTTTTGAACGATGGATTTGGGAATAATGCGTATGATCAAGAGATGCTCTATCGATCCTCTCGTTATGAATTTGATTATAGTTATATCTGGTATTCACTGCGGGACAAACTTCC
>CAYTKU010000017.1:0-4879 GCA_964438795.1 uncultured Gammaproteobacteria bacterium | reverse complement strand
TATTATGCCATTGGTGGGTATAATCCCAATCCACTTTCAGACTTGTATAAAAATGTTGCCTCCGGAGTGATTGCTAATTATGATACACACCGATTCTCTCAGATGAGAGATGGTGCTACTGGTGCGGAAATGGGATGTTTTCTCTCGGGCACACAGATCCGCCTTTCAAATGGCCAAACCAAAAATATTGAAGATATTGTGGTCGGAGATGAAGTACTTACTTTTGAAGATGGCTATTCGCTCAAGAAGACCCCTGGTAAAGTCGTCAGTACCAAAAAACATCTGGTGCATGAATACCTTTTGATCAATGATTCTCTTCGTGTTACTGCTGAGCATGTCGTATTTTTGAATGGCTCATGGAGTCCGATCGGAGAAGCACGTGTTGGAGATATTTTACGCAGTGAAAATGGAAATCTCACTATTATCCAAACAATTGAAAAAAAATACGGTGTGGTTGAAGTCTATAACTTTGAAGTAGAAAAATATCATACGTATTTTGCTGATGGCATTTATGTCCATAATGACAAAGGTGGTCCAGGTGGCACCAGACAATTTTTTCCTGATGTAGCTCTTTTCAAAAAGCTTTCAACAGGAGCAAATGGTGAAGCCGAGTTGACTATAAAATTGCCTGATTCAATTACTTCCTGGCGTTTGACTGCTGAAGCTGTAAGTACTGATCTTTTTGCAGGTCGAGAGATCAAAAAAATACCAGTTACCCTACCGCTTTTTGCGCAGACAGTGTTCCCAGAAGAATTTGTCGTAGGCGATGCACCAATTTTTACACTGCGTGGATATGGCAGTGCTCTCATTGCCGGAGAGGTGTTGAAGGCAACCGTTGAAAGTCCTTTTGCCCAAAATGGTAAAGTTGAAAAAAATGGTCAAGCCTTTGGATCAATTGGAGTACCCTTTGCTTCGCTTTCTGTCGGAGATCATGCCGTGACGACCACTCTTTCGGCCAAAGACAGACAGGATTCGATTTTGCGCAGGTTTACAGTGGTAAATTCTCGTCTGACACGTCTTGTTCACGAAAAACTTGACCTGAGTCTCGGAAAAATCGTTCCTGGAACTGAGCGTGGTATGTCAACAGTCATCACGACTCCTGCAAAGATTATCTTCATGAGTGAAGGACGAGGAATCTTATACCGACATCTACGCTATTTGAGTTGTGATTGTGGTGAGAGAATTGATCAAAAGATTGGAGAATCCATTGGCAAGAATCTGCTCTCGGAATATTTTGGTGAAAAGAAATTTGATGAGGTACAAGACTTGTCAAACTATCAAGATGTTTCTGGCGGAATAAAGCTCCTGCCGTATGATTCACCTGATGTTGAACTCAGTAGCAAAATAGCAGCACTCTCTTCTGACCCATTTGATCGCACTCTTCTGACACAATATTTCTACTCACAGCTCTTGAATCCAGATTATAACGATAAGAAAGAGGCCCCACTTGCTCTCTATGGACTCTCAGCTCTTGGAGAACCAGTCTTGCCAGCAATTCGAAGTCTCGCCCAACAAGAACTCGAAGTCAAAGAAAAACTTTTTGTAGCACTCTCGGCAGCAGAGCTCGGTGACTTTGAATTTGCTCGTGAGATTTACCGCGAAGTAGCGAAGAGCTCTATGCGTGTCACTCTTCCAACCGCCAGGATACAAATCGATGAAAATGAAACTCATACTCTGGAAAACACAGCACTCGCCGCAGTCCTCGCCTCACAGATCGGTGAAAAATATGCGCCAGAACTCATGAATTATGTCAAAGAAAATAAAAGTACAGAAATTCTTACCAACCTTGAACAACTTCTGTATATAAAAAATACCCTGCCCAATCTCAGTGGGGAAGCCGCACAGGTAACAATGACCATCGGAGATCGAAGTGAAGTCATAACAATTGAAAAAAACCAAGTCAAACGCTTTGATTTGTTGCCACAAGATATTACAAATGTACGCTTCGTGGATGTAAAAGGTCCGATAGCCGCTCTACTTGAATATGATGCTTCTGTGGCTGGACAAACCAAATCACCCATGGTGTCGATTGACAAGAAATACTTTGTAAATGGAAAAGAAGCAACGCAGTGGAACCAAACGGATTTGGTGGCAATCAGAATCTCTCCAAAACTCAGCAAAGACGCTCCAAAAGGAGATTATCTGATTGAAGATGTCCTCCCCAGCGGATTGACTCTCATAACGCGTCCGTATGTCTATGAGAGGGAATATTCATCCTGTCATCCACAGGAAGTCGATGGTAAAATCGTAAAATTCTTCTTTTCAAATAATTATTCGAGCACCTGTCTCAATTCTGGTTGGACCTACTATGCTCGTGTCAGTAGTCCTGGTGAATACAAAAGTGAACCAACGATGATTCAATCCATACGTAACTTAGATATTTGGAATGTTGGGGGCTATGCAGGACAGATCACGATCAAACAGTAAAATATATTGGTTGTTTCTCGGAGCGGCAGCAATTTTTGTTGCCGCTCTTCTTTGCTTTTTTTCTGCTTCACCAAAAAATCGAGAAGAAAAAAAATTGGTCGGTATGATTGTTCCACACCATGATTTGGTTTCACCTCTCATTGATGATATGTTTGCTCAGGCGAGCAGTGCACGTACCCCCAAAACCATTCTTCTCATTGGCCCCAATCATTTTGATCGTGGAAATGGTTTTGCTATTACCAGTTTGTCTGACTTTGATACGAGCTTTGGCACTCTAAAAAATAATCCTGATCTTGCACAGACTCTTTTGAAAAAAGATTTGGCTCTCGAAGATACTTCAGCGATTGTTGCGGATCACTCTATTATGGCTCTGGTACCATTTGTAAAAAAATATTTTCCTGATGCGACCTTTGTCCCTCTTATTTTGCACTCTAATCACAAAGAAGAACGATCGCGACTCCTCGGAAAAAAAATTGGAGAATTGCTTCTCGAAGAAGATATTTTGGTTATTGGTTCAATTGATTTTTCACACTATCTCTCGTCTGAGATCGCTCCAGACAAAGATGCCGAAACTCGCAGGTTCATACAAGACCGAGATTATATCAGTATTGCCAAGCTTGGATCTGATCACCTCGATTCAGCTCCGACGCTCGTAACTCTCCTCACGGCTCTCGAGAGTTTTGGATCAGTCGAAGACGTACTGGTGCACCATACCAACTCAGGCGAATATATTGGCAAAGTCCTGGATTCATCGACCAGTTATCTCACGTATTTATTTTGGAAGAAATAGTCTCTTCGAAGACCTCGACAAACTCAATTTTTTGTGTTAGTATAGATAAAACTTACAAATTTACAGTATTTTTTGGTAATATGAGCGCAAAGAAATTTACTATTGTTGAGGAAGAAAAGGGCCAACGTCTGGATGTTTTTTTGTCTGCAAAATTGGCTATCAGCCGTGCCCAGGTACAAAAAATGATTGAACAAGGTGGCGTGCTCTTCAATGGTAAAAAACCCAAAAAATCTGGTGAAAAACTTTGTATTGGTCATACGATTGAACTGCAAAAAATCATCGAAGTAAAAAAACCAAAGGAAGCCAAAGTCAAAAAAGAAAACCTCTTCAAGAAAATAAAAATTCTCTCTGAGACCGATGACTATCTTGTGATCAATAAACCCGCAGGATTGCTCGTTCATCCGACCGAAGCAGGCGAACCTGATACTCTCGCTGCCTGGCTCGTAGATCAGTACCCAGCCCTCCAAGATGTGGGTGAAGATCCAGTGCGACCTGGTATTGTGCATCGTCTTGATCGAGAAGCCTCAGGTCTTCTTGTCGTTGCCAAAACACAAAAAATGTTCAAGCACCTCAAAAAACAATTCAAAAAATCAGAAGTTGTAAAAGAATATAAAGTCTTGGTCCATGGCGTCATCGACAAGGACTTTGGTGAAATAAATTTTCTCATTGATCGCGGGCCAGATGGACGCATGGTCGCCCGCCCAAAGATAGACGAACTCTCTCTCAAGCATGTGGGCAAGGTCCAACCAGGCAAAATCGCTCGCAGTGAATTTACTGTCGAAGAGCGGCTCGTCAACTATACCTACCTCACGGTTCGCATCCATACTGGACGCACCCACCAGATCCGTGTGCATATGTTTGCCTATGGCTATCCAGTCGTAGGGGATATGCTCTATTACAACAAACGCTACCGCAAATACACCAAGGGACTGGAGCGTCTTTTTCTCCATGCCTATCATCTCGCTTTCAAAGATCTCAAAGGGAACCTCGTGGATACTCAGATTGATCTTCCACTTGAACTCAAAAACTTTTTCAAAATACTCACCTAGTATGAATCCACGAGGAACACTCGTCGTCATTTCTGCTCCGTCTGGTGGTGGCAAAAACGCCATTATTCGAGAACTCTTGAAACTCTTTCCTGGCAGTACACGCTTTGTTACTACTACCACCCGTCTCCCGCGAGAAGGGGAAAGGTCTGGGATTGATTACCATTTTGTAAGTGAGCAAAATTTTAAACAGATGATCGAAGACGGCGCCTTCATCGAATACAATTTTTATGCAGGCAACTATTATGGCAGTGAAAAAATCAAACTCGAAGAGACTCTCAATACTTCGTCACTGGTCTTTGCTCCGCTTGATATCAATGGAAAAAAACAACTCGATAGTGTAAATTTTTTCCATATATCTATTTTTCTCTTGCCAGAAGATCTGAATATTCTGAAGAACCGCATTGTCCATCGTGGGGGACTCACTGCCGAAGAAATATCCGCTCGCATGAATCTCGCTGATGATGAGATCGCCGAAGCCAAAAAATATGATCTCTCTGTGATAAATCCCGATGGCAATATGCATGAAGCTGTGGCCCAAATACAGCAGTTTCTCGAGGGGCGTTTACTTGCGTAGAGTGCTGTACATATTGACAAAATCACTTTTGAGGTGTAT